>NZ_JADPKE010000113.1:0-2431 GCF_023073795.1 Bradyrhizobium sp. 159
CCCCGTTTTCGGGGTGATCGGCATCCAATCGGGACCCCGGGATAAGGGTCCACAGTGGCTTCCATCGAGTCATGGAAGCCGAGGTTGGGATGCTGGTGGTGGAGACGACTGGTAAGATCCGTCGCGCCTACTTTGTTGATGGTCGTCCGATCAAGGCGATCTGCCGAGAACTTGGCGTATCGCGGAAGGTGGTTCGCAAGGTCATTCGTTCTCAAGCGACGGAGTTCCGGTACGAGCGCGAGACGCAGCCGCTCCCGAAGATGGGTGCCTGGAGTGCCGAGCTTGACCGGTTGCTGGCAGGGAATGAGAGCAAGGCGGCGCGGGAACGGCTGACGCTGATCCGGCTATTCGAGGAGCTTCGCGGCCTGGGTTATGCCGGCGGCTATGATGCGGTTCGTCGATACGCACGACGGTGGAGCAAGGAACGCGGCACCTCGACAGCGTCGGCCTATGTGCCGTTGAGCTTTGCACCAGGCGAAGCCTACCAGTTCGACTGGAGCCACGAGATCGTCCTGCTGAGCGGCACCACGGTGATGGTGAAGGCTGCTCATGTCCGGCTCTGTCACAGCCGCATGCTGTTCGTGCGGGCCTATCCGCGGGAGACGCAGGAGATGGTGTTCGACGCCCACGACCGGGCATTCGCCCTGTTCAAAGGCACCTGCACCCGCGGCATCTACGACAACATGAAGACCGCGGTGGAGACGATCTTTGTCGGTAAAGGCCGTCTCTACAATCGCCGCTTCCTGCAGATGTGCAGCCACTATCTGGTCGATCCGGTCGCCTGTACGCCAGCGTCGGGCTGGGAGAAGGGGCAGGTCGAGAACCAGGTCGGGCTGGTCCGGGAACGCTTCTTCACGCCGCGGCTGCGGTTCAAAAACCTCGACGAGTTAAACGCCTGGCTGCTCGACAAATGCATCGCCTACGCCAAGGCTCATCGCCATCCGGAGCTGACCGATCAGACGATCTGGGACGTGTTCGAAGCCGAACGCCCCAAACTCGTTCCCTATGCCGGCCGCTTCGACGGCTTCCATGCGGTGACGGCATCGGTCTCGAAGACCTGCCTGGTGCGCTTCGACAACAACAAGTACTCGGTCGCAGCCAGCGCAGTCGGACGACCGGTCGAGGTTCAAGCCTATGCCGATCGCATCGTGATCCGTCAGGATGGACGTATCGTTGCCGAGCACCCGCGATCCTTTGGCCGCGGCGATACCGTCTACGACCCCTGGCATTATGTGCCGGTGCTCGCCCGCAAACCCGGCGCCTTGCGCAACGGTGCTCCCTTCAAAGACTGGGTGCTGCCGGCCGCGATCGATCGGATCCGGCGCAAGCTGGCCAGCACCGACGATGGCAATCGGCAGATGGTCGACATCCTCAACGCGGTGCTGACTGACGGTCTGTCCGCGGTGGAAGCGGCCTGTGCCGAAGCGCTCAGTCACAGCGTCCATTCCGCCGATGTCGTTCTCAATATCCTGGCCCGTCAACGTGAACCTGCCCCACCGGCCAACATCATGACGCCGGCCGCACTGACGCTCCGTCATGCACCGATCGCCGATTGTGCCCGCTACGACAACCTCCGGAGGACCATCTGATGGAACGAACCCAAATCTTCGACCTCATGGGCGAACTCAAGCTCTACGGCATGAAGGCTGCCTTCGACGAGATCATGGCAACTGCCGTTAAGCGCCAGCACGAGCCTCAGCGCATTGTCGGCGACCTGCTCAACGCCGAGATCAACGAGAAGCAAGCCAGGTCGATCAAATACCAGCTCACCATTGCCAAGCTGCCGCTCGCCAAGGACATCGCCGACTTCCAGTTTGACGGCACGCCGATCAATCAGACTCTCGTCAATGATCTCGCTGGCGGCGGCTTCATCGCCCAACAACGCAACGTCGTGCTGGTTGGCGGCACCGGTACAGGCAAAACACACTTGGCCATTGCCATCGCCAGAAGTTGCATCCGCGATGGCGCTAGAGGACGCTTCTACAACGTCGTCGACCTCGTCAACCGGCTCGAGACCGAAACCCGCAACGGTCGGCAGGGACGGCTCGCCGAGCATCTGACCCGCATGGACTTCATCGTTCTCGACGAGCTGGGCTATCTGCCGTTCGCGCAATCCGGCGGTCAGCTCCTGTTCCATCTCATCAGCCGGCTCTACGAACGCACCTCCATCATTGTCACCACCAATCTCGCGTTCGGCGAATGGCCGAGCGTGTTCGGCGATGCCAAAATGACCACCGCGCTACTCGACCGATTGACCCATCACTGCGACATCGTCGAGACCGGCAACGACAGCTGGCGATTCAAAAGCCGCGACGATGTTCAAACAACCCGCGCTCGCGCCGTCTCCGCAACCCCGACCAGCTCCGACGACCCGAGCGCTCCCAGCAGAGCACGCCGATCAAAGGGGTCCCTTTTGGATGCCGATAGGGGG
>NZ_JADPKE010000071.1:0-123859 GCF_023073795.1 Bradyrhizobium sp. 159
TGCGCTCAATCGTCCGGTCATAGCTGTTGTCGCGCATCGGATCGTCCTCCGCTGGAGCGATCCAATCAGCGAATTAGTGAACATGCACAGCAATGACGACGTGTGGCGAGCAACATCGTGATGCTCGCGCCGCGGGCAAGAGCGTGCAAGGCTCCGCCTATTCGTCCTTGCCGCGCGTGATCGCGATGGACGCGTCCGACTTGGTGCGGCTGCATTCCATGTTGAGCCGCCGGTAGCGCATGCTGATCTTGTCGCCGCGCAACAGGCCCATCCGCTTCAGGCAGCGTGTCGCGCCCGTGGTGGTGTCGTCCTTCGTCACGGTGAAGACGATCGCCGCCATCGACCCCACCAGCGCATAGAACTCTGGCTTGGGCTTGCGATCGCCCTTGGCATAGAGCTCGATCGAATATTTGTCGCCGCGGCAGCCAACGGACAGGTCCTTGGCCGCCGGGTGCGTCAAATAGACGATGTTGGCGGCCCGGAAATTCACCTTAAGTCGATCGATCTGGTTCGCCAGCTCCTTGGCGCTGTCGTCGCAGCGGTCGGCGCGCGCGGGGAAGGTGAGAGCCACAAGGCCGGTGATGGCGGCGGCGACCAGGATCGCGCCGCGGAGGTTCAAGTTCAATGTCATGATGAAAAGCCCCTTGCGGCGTGCATTCAAGCGTCGGCGGGCGCGAAGCGCAAGGGTGGGCGCCGGCCTTTCCACGTGCTGTGCCAATGCCTTCCCGAGCCCCTAGCCACCCTCTCCCATGCGCCCCGGTCCCTTTCTTTTCCGTCCAAAATGGGCTTAGAACGCCTCTATGCCGAGGGCCTATGAGGCCACAAACCCCGAGATCCGCTATGAACGCTCCCACTGCCTTTCCCGACGAGTCAAAACCCGTGCCGCCCTACAAGCACACCCCGCTGTTCCCGCTGGGCAAGGACGAGACGCCCTACAAGAAGATCTCGTCCGAGGGTATCAGGGTTGAGAAGGTTCTGGGCAAGGACATGCTGGTGGTTTCGCGCGAGGCGCTGCGGGCGCTGTCGGAGGCCGCTTTCGGCGACATCAACCATTACCTGCGGCCGGGCCATCTGAAGCAGCTTCGCGCGATCCTGGAGGACGGCGAGGCGAGCCCGAACGACAAGTTCGTTGCCCTCGACTTTTTGAAAAACGCCAACATTGCCGCGGGCGGCGTGCTGCCGATGTGCCAGGACACCGGCACCGCGATCATTATGGGCAAGAAGGGCTGCAACGTCATCACCGACGGTGACGACGAGGCGGCGCTGTCGGAGGGCGCGCGCGATGCTTACTTGCGCCGCAATCTGCGCTACTCGCAGGTCGCCCCGCTCTCGATGTTTGAAGAGAAGAACACCGCCAACAACATGCCGGCGCAGTGCGAGATCTACGCCGAGGGTGACGACGCCTACAAGTTCATGTTCATGGCAAAGGGCGGCGGCTCCGCCAACAAAAGTTTTCTGTTCCAGGCCACGCCGTCCGTCCTGACCAAGGACCGGCTCCTCGCGTTTCTGAAGGAAAAGATCCTGACGCTCGGCACCGCGGCGTGCCCGCCCTATCACCTCGCCATCGTGATCGGCGGCACCTCGGCCGAGCTCTGCATGAAGACGGTGAAGCTCGCCTCCGCCCGCTATCTCGACGCGCTGCCGACCCACGGCTCGCCCGACGGAAATGCCTTCCGGGACGTCGAGATGGAGAAGGAAATCCACAAGATGACGCAAAGCTTGGGGGTGGGCGCGCAGTTCGGCGGAAAATATTTCTGCCACGACGTGCGCGTGATCCGGATGCCGCGTCATGGCGCTTCGCTGCCGATCGGGCTTGGCGTGTCCTGCTCGGCCGACCGCCAGGTGCTCGGCAAGATCACGAAGGATGGCGTTTATCTCGAGGAGCTCGAGCACAACCCGGCGCAATACCTGCCGCAGGTGGAGCAGTCGCTCGGCGGCGAGGTCGTCAAGATCGATCTCAACCAGCCCATGAAGGACATTCTGGCGACGTTCTCCAAGTACCCGATCAAGACGCGGGTCTCGATGACCGGCACCATGATCGTCGCGCGCGATTCCGCGCATGCCAAGCTGCGCGAGCGGCTGGAGAGGGGCGAGCCGCTGCCGGACTATTTCAAGAACCATCCGGTCTATTACGCCGGACCAGCCAAGACGCCCGAAGGCTATGCCTCCGGCGCGTTCGGCCCGACCACCGCAGGCCGCATGGATTCCTTCGTCGACCAATTCCAAGCTGCGGGCGGTTCGATGGTGATGGTGGCGAAAGGCAACCGTGCTCCGGCCGTGCGCGAGGCCTGCAAGAAATATGGTGGCTTCTATCTCGGCTCGATCGGCGGGGCCGCGGCGAACCTTGCCGAGCACTGCATCAAGAAGGTCGAGGTGCTCGAATATCCCGAGCTCGGCATGGAAGCGATCTGGCGCATCGAAGTCGTCGACTTCCCGGCGTTCATCATCATCGACGACAAGGGGAATGATTTCTTCAAGGAATTGAATTTGGGCTAGCGGCTTCACCCTGCTTGCGCGCTCGTGAGCGTGCATGTGCCCTTACGGAAGTCCGTGATGCCCGGGATTGCACGGATCTTTCTTGCTGCCGCGAGCACGTGAATGGCCGAGGCAGTCCCGGCCATGACGATGCGGAAAGCTTAGGCGCGCCCTGTCGCTGTCAGCGGACGGCAGACCGGCCTTAAGCGCGCGTGCCCGTAAACGGGAAGCTACCCATCGGGCCGATGCCCATCTCGCCACTGATGCTGTCGCCCGAGACGGTGCCGGTGAATTCGAGCGTGAGCGGCATCGGATTGGTGATCGAGACCTTCCAGGAGACGTTGTCGCCGCTGACGTTGCCGTCGAAAATCTCGGCGGTACTACCTTCCGCACCCTGCGTGCCCGTGAGCGTGCCGCCCGCGGCCTTCAGGCTGAGCGTCGCCTGGCGCTCGCCCATCGGCGTCGTCATGGTCAGATTCCAGTTGCCGTCCACGGCCATTCCCGTCTCCCGAACAAATCCCGGCGGGCCGCGACGATCCGCGGCCAGTCCTGTGGCGAGCCTATAACCCAACTCGCAGCTCCTGCCTAACGCTCCGATGGGGCAATTAGGCGCGGGCAGCGGCGCGCCGGCGGCTGGTGACGATGAGGCGCAGAACGACGTATTGCACGGCAAATGCCAGGATCTTGGCGCCGCCCGCGACGACGGTGAGATAGAACGCCCACAGCTTCAGATCGCCGGTCGAGGCGACGGCGATCACGCCGACGCCGATCGCGAACATCAGCACCGCCCAGGCATAGCCCGCAGCCGTCACATATTCCGGAACGGTCTCGACGACGATCGGCGGCATGTAGCGCAGCATCCAGCCGCGCTTGAGCATGATGAGTCCGATCGCGAAATGCGCGATCGCAGGCTTTGCCAGCATGAAGCGGGGATCATTGGTCAAGAGTGTGATCGCGCCCAGTCCAACAACGAGCGCGAGGCTCGCATAAGTCATGTAGTTGAGCTGCTGCCCCTTGACGCGGGCATAGATCACCTGCGCGATCGCGCCGGCGATCGCCACCGATGTCGCCAGGATGACGTTATCGGTGATGAGGTAGACGGCGAGGAAGACGATGGCGGAAAAGAGGTCGGAGGCGAGGCGAGCGAATACGTCCTTCATCGTCGATCCTGTTCAGCGGGCGCTGGGCAATGCGCGGGCGGGCGTACCGTACTTGATCTGGCGATACTCGGGATACCACTTTGTGAAGTAGATTGCGCTGTTGCGGGCGGCGAAGGCGACCGCAACACTCGACCAGAGCGGCAGCCCGGGGACGTAGAGCAGCACGAGATTGGCGCCGGCCATCAACAGCGCGGCTGCGGTCCAGGCGCCGGTTATGACGTAATTGGCGTAAAGGAAGCCAGGGATTGCCGCGGTTTCGGCCGGGACCGATTCAAGCGCATATTGCAGTGTGAAGGGACGGCGGGCCAGCATCGAGCCGAGTGAAATGACGAAGATGCCGATATCGACCGACAGCTTGACCCCGAGCGTGCCGAGCCCGGGATCGACCAGCGCGAGATAGAGGCCGATTGCGGCGAACACGGTCGCCGAGCCTGCAGCCAGGATCTTCACCGAGCGGCCGCGCGCGACATCGATTGCAACGGTGGCGAGGCAGATCGCGGAGGCCGCGAACACGCTGATCGTCGCCGAGGTCACCAGCATCAGCAACGCGAAGACGGCGTAGGGCGCGAGGATCAGGAAAATCGCCACATGCCACCTCGTCAGGCCGAATCTTTACAACGTCAAGATACGTAGCCGAACGCGAAAATTGGGTCAAGCGAAATCTTTACAGTGTCAAAATGACGAAGGCGGCCTCTAGAAGATGAATTGCTGCAGTGGCTTGTTCGGACGCCTCCTCGGCCAATTCCGCCCAGGGGAGGCGCGACAGGATCGGCGCCGCTGCGGCGCTCAAAAGAGCCGCGGCGAGCAAGATGCCGCCGTTGAAGATGGTATGGCTGCTTCGCTTCAGCCGGATCATCTCGAATGCGAGCGCGGCGCAGGAGAGAGCGAGAACGGCGAGGCAGGCTGCTGTGATCGAGGGCACGTGCATGTGGAACCTCTTGGTGATGCATCCGCGCCGTCATGCCGGCCTCGCCGAGTGCGCGCCCGGAATGACGAGGAGGGCGTTACGCCGCCCCAACCCAATTGCCGTGAAAGCCGTCGGGCACGCGGTGGCCGAGCTGGACAAGCGCGACGGGACCGGCCTCGACATCGGTGGCGTTGAACACGGCGAGGTCGCTGCGGTTCTCTCGCGCGCGCCAGACCAATGCGAGCAGCCAGCCGTCGCCCTCGGCCGCATCCTTCGATCGTTCGACGAACACCGGCTCGGAGATGGTGTCGCCGGCCGGCAGCAGATAATGGCCGAGCCGTCTACCGCTGCCGTCGACATGGACGATGCCTGAGAGCGCGTCGAACATCGGCAGCCGCGGATTGGCGCAGGCATACCAGCCGTGGCGGCTCTTCAGTCCGGCGCGGCGATCGTCGATGCGGGGGAATTCGCCGGTGAGATCGTCGAGATAAGTCTGCTGGAAGCGGTCGGTTTTTCCCGAAAGATCGAACGTCCAACGGCAGTGGCGGGCGCGCGACTTCTCCGGATCTGTCGGCCGACCGTCGGGACGCGGAAACAACGGCGGCTCCTCGAACTGCATGACGTCGGCGATGATGCGCTGATCGTCCTCCCACGCATTCATGACGTGGAAGACGTAGCAGGCCTCAGCTCGAAACCAGACGATATCCTTTGCCGTACCGTTGCGCTTCATCACGCCGACATAGGCGCCCTTGTCCGGCTCCCAGGCATAGGGCGGTCGTCCGCTCATCGCGCGTTCCATGCTGCCGGTGATGGGGAGGATCGGAAACAGCACATGGTTCGCGGTAACGATGAAGTCGTGCACCATGCTGGCATAGGGCGCCTCGAAACGCTCGAAGCGCGTCGCCCGTCCTGACGCATCGATCGCTCCGTAGGAGAGGGCAGGGGTCAGCGGTCCCGCCGCATTGTACCCGAAGAATACGAGTTCGCCGGTCACAGGATCGATCTTCGGATGCGCCGTGAAGCTGCCGGCGATGCGGCCTTGGTAGTTGTGATAGCCGCGCGTTGCCAGCGTACCCGGCTCGATCTCGGTCGGCAGGTGTGCTTCTTCCAGCGCCAGCAGCTTGCCGGCATGGAAGATGATGTTGGTGTTGGCGACGCCGCCGTCAGAGAGATCCGCCGGGGCATCCGGCAGCTTGCGGCCGAAGCCGCCGAACAAAGCGCGGCCGGCGTCGTGCTCGGCCAGCCATTTCGGCGTGCGGACCCAGCGGTTGCGGTAGCTCGCGCGTGCGTTCTCGAGGTGGAAGGCGTGCAGCATGCCGTCGCCCACAAACCAGTGCGCACCGGGCGACGAGAACTGCGGATTGGGGCCGTTGCGATAGAGCGTGCCGTTCAACTCGCGCGGCAATTCGCCGATGAGCTTGAGGTACGCCGCGTCGGCTTCGAAGGGAATTGGCGCGATATTGTTGCGCTGCTCGGTGACGACGTCCTGCTGCACGGCGTATCCTTCCCTATCTTTACATCGTAAAGATCAGATAGTGCCGATTGCCGTTGCGGTCAAGGGAAATCTTTACACTGTCAATATGGCGCCTTATAGCTTGAGCATGGGCAAAAGCGAAACCAGGGCGGCGCGCGGCCTACGCCCCCCGAAGAAGACATCGTCGACCTCGCACGTCTTGCCGCGTCTCGCGCGGCGCCCGGCAGTTGCGAAGGCTGAGACACCCTATCATCACGGCGCTCTGCCGGAGGCGTTGCTCGAGGCCGCCGAACGGGTGCTGGAGCGCGACGGGCTTGCCGGCCTGACATTGCGCGCGGTGGCACGCGAGGCGGGCGTCTCGCACGCCGCTCCCACCCATCATTTCGGAGACCTCACGGGCCTGCTCAGCGAGCTCGCGGCGGTCGGCTTCCGCCAATTCCACGCGGCGATGGCAGCTTCATCCGATGCCGCGTCCACGCCGCTTGAACACGCACTGGCGCGGCCGAAAGCCTATGTTGCCTATGCGCAGGCGCATCCCGGCATGTACGGCATCATGTTTCGCACCGAGCGGCTCGATTATTCCAGGCCCTCGCTGCGCGAGGCGGCCGAAGCCTCCTTTGCCGGGCTCGCCAATGCCGTCGGCATGATGCGCCAGGAGCAGATCAGCGGCGATGCGCTGACCTTGAACCAGGGCGCGGCGATCGCGCGGGCCTGGTCGCTGGTGCACGGCTTCACCATGCTGCTGCTCGATGGCCGGCTCGAAGATATCCTGGAGAGGTTGCCCGAGGGAACGACGGCCGAACGGCTGCTCGAGGCGATGCTGACGTCGCCCGTGACCACGAAATTGCCGCCTGGCGGCTGTTTGCCCCCGGCGAAGACCTAGCGCATGGTCGCGAGCTCGACGGCGCGGCCTCTTGTGCCGATGATCTTGACCTCGTCCTTGCCGCACCTGAAGCCGCGGGCGAAATCGTCGGCGGCCTTGCGCGCGAGCTCATTGGCGGTGGGATTCGCGATCGCATCGACATAGGCGACGTGACAGACCGGACCCGGCGGCAGCCGGGTCACGACCAGCATGGCTTTGGTGTTCGGCCGCCCCTGCTTGTCGGGATCGCTGCTGTCGGCGATGTGCCAGCGCTGAATGATCGCAAATGGCTTGGCGCCCGCAGCTCGCCATTCGACAGTCGTGTCCGATGAATTGAAGGGAGCGAACCAAACTTTGGCCGCCGGCTCCTCGGCCGCTTCCTTGCGATTGCGGCCGACCGAGACGACCTCGCGAAGATCATCCTCGGCGATCAGCACTACGAGGCCGGACTTGCCCGGACAGACCCGCATGGTGCTGCCGTCGAGCGCGCTGGGCTTACCGATCTGGCGGCAATCTTTCGGCGCGGTCGAGGTGTAGATGCCGCCCACGGACTCGGCGCAGGCCCAATTGACGGCGGCGCATATCAGCAACACGGATAGGCATGTGGTGACGATGCGGATCATGATGACGCTTCGATGCAGCTGGAACTTCGTAGCATCAGACGTCTTGACTGTGGGCAAGGTTCAAAAGCGCCTCCAGGCACCTGACAGCGGCGCGGAATCGTTCTAGAAGAGCGGCTCGCCTGGGCCGCTCCGGCCCCGTTCGCGTCCTCGTTCTCTTGATCATGCCAGCCATATCCTCGAACAAACCTTATCGCGTCGGCCGTTCCAAGACAGGGCTCGGCCTCTTTGCCACCAAGCCGATCAAGAAGGGCACCCGGATCATCCGCTATTTCGGGCCGATCCTGGACTCGCGGATTCCGGCGCACGACGAGATCGAGAACAAATATCTGTTCGAGCTCAACGGGCGCTGGACCATCGACGGATCGGTGCGCAAGAATCTCGCCCGTTACATCAATCATTCCTGCCGGCCCAACGCCGAGTCCGACGTCCGCCCGCGCGAGCGCAAGGTCTTCATCCGCGCCATCAAGAACATCGAGCCGGGCGACGAGATCAACTACGACTACGGCACCGACTATTTCAAAGCCTATCTGAAGCCGATCGGCTGCAAGTGCGATTCCTGCGAGAAGAAGCGCAAGAAGCTGCGCGCCGAGGCGCGGGCCCAACGCACCAAGGCGAAGGCGCGGGCCGAGCGCAAGGCCGCGAAGGCGGGCGCCAAGAGTGCGAAAAAGAAGGCTCCCAAAAAGAACCAGCTCAACGGTCACGCCGTCGCCAAGACGAACGGCCGCGCGCGGGCGTAGGAATCCAAGATTCCGGGGCGGTGCGCAGCGAACTAGGGTGCGCCCTTGCGCACCTGAGAATCTCGAGATTCCGGGTCTCTGGTGCTGCCGCACCAGCCCCGAATGGCAGTGATCGGTAGGTCACGCCGCCACCGCACTCGCGCTCCTCCGCAACCCCACATATTGCAACTCCGCGAACACGCCGGTCGCGATGGCTTGCGCCACAACCATCAGCTCGCCCATGAGGTTCGGCGACACCGCGCCTGAAAGCAGCAGCGCGATGCTGCCGACCGTCCAGGCCGCGTTGCCGATCACGACCAGCAGCACGAGCGCCTTGGAAACAGATGCACGCGCGGCGAGCCAGCCGACCAGTACGGTGTAGGCAATCAGGAAGAGGCCGGTCTCACCCAGCAGCGCTTCGGGAAGGTTGAACAGCGAGGCGAACGTGCTCGCGCCGAAAGTGAAACCCAGCGCGGCGACGCCGCTGAAGACGGCATCGGCGAGCAGTGCACGGCGCAGGAAAGTGGACGCTTCGATCATCGTGGTTCTCCTTGGTTGAGGTCGAGGGACATCACCGCAATCCGCGCCACCAGGCGCGGACGAGGCGGGCGAGGCGGAACGGGCACAGGCTCCTGCCGACGCCGTGCTCGAAGGCGATGACCTGCGCGACGACATAGTCGCCGGTCGAATGCACGAGCGGCTCCGGGACGTTGAGGCTGCCCGCCAGCATCCGGGTTGCGAAGGCCATGGCCCAGGGCAAGACGTGGTCAGCGATGGTCCGGTAGAGCAGCAGCGCGATCATGGTCATCTCCTGTTGCGACCGACGATGCGCGCGTCCGCGCCTCAATTCGATTACCTCGCGGGTAATGGAAGGGCCGAAATTCGCATGCTAGGTTTTCGATCATGAACGCACATGCATCCACGGCACGTACTGAGCGCAGCCAACCGGTCCATATCGGCGACCATTTGCGAGAATGGCGGCAGCGCCGCCGCATGAGCCAGCTCGATCTCGCCGGCGAGGCCGAGATCTCCGCGCGCCATTTGAGCTTCGTCGAGACCGGCCGCGCCGCGCCCTCGCGCGACATGGTGCTCAGGCTCGCCGAGCGCCTCGACGTGCCCTTGCGCGAACGCAACGTGCTGCTGGTCGCGGCCGGCTATGCGCCGGCGTTCCCGCAGCGCCCGCTGGAGGATCCCGCCTTGACATCAGCCCGCCAGGCGATCGACATCGTCCTCAAGGCACATGAGCCCAATCCGGCACTGGCGGTGGACCGGCATTGGAACCTGGTCTCGTCCAACCGCATGGTGGCGCCGCTGCTCGACGGCATCCCGCAGCATCTGCTCGGCCAGCCCTTGAACGTGTTGCGACTTGCCTTTCATCCCGAGGCGCTGGGGCCGCGTACCGTCAATCTTGCGGAATGGTGCGGGCATCTGCTCGAGCGGCTGCACCGGCAATGCGAGGCGACCGCCGATCCTGAACTGATCAAGTTGTATAACGATCTAAAAAGCTACCCCATCCCGGCGCGTGCGGCGCCGCTGCCGAGCGACAATGTCGCGATCCCGTTCAAGCTGCGCCACCAGGGTGAGATCCTGAGCTTCTTTTCCACCACCATGGTGTTCGGCACGCCCGTCGACATCACTCTGTCGGAGCTGGCGCTGGAGACCTTCTTCCCGGCGGACGAGCGCACTGCCGAGCGGCTGAAGCAGATGGCGGCCACACTTTCTTAGCCGCGTTTACAGGGTGCACGAGGGCCCGCATAATCGGCGGATGGATACACGCTCGTCCCGGTCCTTGCGGCCGGCCAATCCGGTCGGCAATCTCCTGCGCGCCTGGCGCATGCGCCGTGCGTTTAGCCAGGCGGAGCTGGCGTTCGAGGCCGGCATCTCTGTCAAGCATCTCAGTCATGTCGAGACCGGCAAGGCGGCGGCCAGTCGGGACATCCTCCTCCAGCTCGCCTCCGCGCTCGATTTGTCGCTGCGCGACCGCAATGCGCTGCTCGAGGCCGGCGGCTTCGCGCGGCAATATGGCGAGCGCGACCTCGCCGCGCCCGAGCTTGCCGATGCGCGGCGTGCCATCGATCTTCTGCTCAGCCGTCACGAGCCATTTCCCGCGATCGTCACCGACCGGCGCTGGAACGTGAAACAGGCCAACCGCGCGGCCTCGCGTCTGATGACGATGCTGCTTGGCTCTGAACGTATGCAGCGTCCGCTCAACCATATGCGCATGTTCCTCGCGCCGGACGAGCTCAAGCCGTTCGTCGAGAACTGGCCAATTGTCGCGGCAGCGCTGTTGTCGCGGGCGCGTCATGAAGCGATGGCCGCCCCGCTCGACGATGCCCTGCAATCGACCTGGCGCGAATTGATGCGCTTGCCGGAGCTGCCGGCGCCTCAACTCGAGGACGAGGCCGTGCCGGGGCCGTTGTGCGAGGTGCGCCTGCGCAAAGGTGAGGTCGGCATCGGCCTGATCGGTGCGGTCCTGACGCTCGGCACACCGCAGGACGTCACGCTCCAGGAGCTTCGTGTCGAGATGTTCATGCCGACGGATGCAGGGTCCGAGACGACGCTGATCGCGCTTGCGTCTCAGGACGCCTGAGCCTGCACGGCCTCACGCCGCTCGAAGCTCAGGGCCTGCATCACCTCGGCAAACGGACCGTTGCGATCGCTCAGCGTCGCCGTGGTCAGGCCCGCGCCGTTGGCGCCGACGCCCGTCGCCGCGCGGATCAGGATCCATTCGCCCTCCGGCGGCCGGACGAAATAGAGGCTGATCTCGGGATTGATGAAGGTCCATTGGCGCATATCGACCATCTGCGCGACGCCGCTGGAGAAGTCAGCGGCCTGCACCGCCTGGAGCAGCGGCGTGTTCGGCTCGCCTTCGACCAGTGCGGCGTCGAGCCGCATCCAGGCGGCGGCCGGACCCGGCTTCTCCAGTGCGCCCTCGATCAGCCGCACCGACACATTCTGGAAATAGCGGCTCCATTTCTGCGCGAAGGCCGGCGGCGGCGTGCCTGCCTCGGGCGCCTGGTCGAGCGCTGCGGGCGCCGCGAAGGGATCGACCGGCGATTCTCCGCTCTGCGCCGTCAGCAGCGCCGTGCAGCGGCCGATCTCGGTCTCGCCGTCCATCAGCCGCACTTGCGCGGTCTTGGCCTTGCGCCCGTCGCGCAGCAGTTCAGTGGTGGTCCTGAAGGCGCGCAGGCCTGCCGGTCGCCAGAGATCGAAGGTCAGGCGCCGCACCGCAAAGCCCGATTCGGTTGCGAGCCGCTCGACCTCACGGGCCATCAGCGCGGTGGTAGCGCTTCCCTGCAACATGTCCGGCGACCACGGACCGCCGGCATGCTCCGTAGCCCGAAATTGATGACCTTCCGGCCTGAAAATGGCTGTCATTGCAGTCTCCCGCTGGTTCGATCGTGCAGCGAGTATCGGGGCGGGTTGCGTTTCCTACAATAACCGCAGAGGTGAAGTCGTGAGCCATGCGGGATGGGCGCCTTGCGCGGCCTCTGGTTCGGCTTATCTTCCGACGGACCCGTAGACTGCCCGAAGGAGGCGCCGCCATGAGCACGCTGAAACCGCTCCAGATCGACGTCGTCTCCGACGTGGTGTGCCCCTGGTGCTATATCGGCAAACACCGCATCGAGAGCGCGTTGGCGCTCGTGCCTGATGTTCCGGTCAAGCTCAATTTCCGGCCCTTCTTCCTCAATCCCTGGGTGCCGCGCGAGGGCATCAGCCGCGAGGACTATCTCACCCAGAAGTTCGGCTCGGTCGAGGCCTATAAGGGCATTGCCGGGCGCGTCGTCGCGGCCGCAAGCGAGGAGGGGCTCGTCTACCGGCCTGAGCTCGTGGCGCGTCAGCCCAACACGACCGATTGCCATCGCCTGATCCTCTGGGCCGAGGCGATCGGCAAGGCGCCCGAGATGAAGCAGCGCCTGATGGAGCTCTATTTCCGCGACGGCGGCGACCTCACCGAGGTCAACGTGCTGGTGCAGGCAGCCGCCGATGTTGGCCTCGATACCGACGACGTGCGCAAGCGCCTTGCCACCGACGAGGATGTCGCGCGCGTTTCGGCGGACGCACAGGAGGCCGCCGAGAAAGGCATCTCCGGCGTGCCGACCTATGTGTTCGCACAGAAGTACGCCGTCTCCGGCGCGCAGGATCCGAACCTGCTCGCGCGCGCCATCCGCCAGGTCTCGGCGGAGGTCAACGCGCAGGCGGCGGAGTAGCTTTCTCTTATTTGCGGAGCCGATGGACCACGCCTCGCGCGGCCTGGTGCGCGACGTTGAGGCCGGCCAGCGCGGCATGAATGAGCGCGACGACCGGATCATTCCGCCGCAGCGGGACCAGCACGTCGCCGATTGCGAAGCGCCCGCGCCAGATCGGGTTGATCATGGGGTGGTTGGCGCTGGCCATCGAATCCGCGCTGGCAATGGCCGGATCAGCGCAGAGATGGCGAGTGAGGTCGAGCGTGAGCTGCACGCCCGGCGAATATCTTGCAAAGCGCTCGTCGATGCCGAGCTTGAAGAAGAAGGCGCGGTCCTGATGGCGCAGCACGACGCCGGCGGCGACCGGTGTCGTGCCGGCGCGCAGCGTGATGATCTCGCATTGCGCGGTTTCCGCCAGCGCCGCGACGGCGCGGCGGATGAAGGTCGCATCGCCCGCATGCTGGATCAGCGCGGTGCCGCGCTTGCCCTTCCAGCCGCTGGCCTCGAGCTGCAGGAACGTTTCCAGCGCGGGCCCGATCTCGTCGCGCCCTCGCGCGACCTCGAACACGACCGCGCCGTTTTCTTCGAGCCGATGGCGCTGGCGCCGCAGCTCCTTGAGCTTCCTGGCGCCGAGCGCTTCGCGCAGCAGCGCATCGCCGTCTTGCGTCGCATCGAGGCTGGCACGGATGTAGGAGCTGAGCAGGCGCGGTCTCAGGCCGTCGCGATTGAGAACCTGATTGAGGGCGATCATCGCAGCGCCATCGAGCGCAATGTCATTCAGCACCAGCGCATGGGCTCCCGCCTCGCGCGCCTGCTGCAACAGACGCATAGCGGCCTCGATCGGGGCGTCGCGGTCGATCAGCGGGCTACACAGCGTGCCATAGGGATGCGCGCTCACCAGCGCGGGCAAGGGAATCTTCCAGGCGCGCCACAGCGAGATCACCGGCATCAGTCCGATCAGCCGCGCCGAAGATCCGTCGAATGCGGGCAGTGCCGAGGCCGAGCTGCGGCCGCGCGCGGTTGCGCTGACGGCAAGCTCCCAGCCGGGCAAGTAGTAGCCGTTCGGCTCGACCGCCCGCTGCGCGAGCGCGCGCCATTGACCGGGGTCAATGGAGGTGAGCGGAACGAGCGCGCGCGCGGCCACAGCATCCCTTGCCGATGGCGGCTTGACCGCTGCCTGCTGCGCGATGTCGACCACGTCCCGTCGTTCCCCGTTCACGCAGGCCAAGGCCGCGTTACGGCCATGCTTAGCGCAACGATTGGAAAGATACCGTTGGGATGCTGCGTCAATTCGAGCGGTCGTGTTAACGTCTCGTTGACATTCCGGCGGCACTGCGCCGGTTGTAGCGGATGGGCGAGGGGTGCTCGACCGGAGGGATCAGGATGATCGCCACACCTTTCACGCCGCTGGCCTCGCTTCTGGGCGGGGCGCTGATCGGAATGTCCGCGGTGCTTCTAATGTGGGCGACGGGACGAATCGCCGGGGTCAGCGGCATCGCGGCGCGGCTGTTCCCGCCTTATGAGGATAGCGAATTCCCCGGCCGGCTCGCCTTCGTCGCGGGTCTCATCCTCGCGCCCGTGCTGGTTCGACTCACCACCGGAGGCCTGCCGGAGCAGACTATACTGGCGGGAACGCCGGTGCTGATCGTTGCGGGATTACTGACGGGATTTGGCGCAGTGTGGGGCAGCGGTTGCACGTCCGGCCATGGCGTCTGCGGCCTGTCGCGGCTGTCGGCGCGCTCGCTGGTCGCGACCATCGTCTTCATGGCGGCAGGCATGGCGACCGTCTTCGTGATGCGGCACGGGAGCTGACGGCGATGGCAATTTTCGTTCAGTTCGCGATCGGCCTGATCTTCGGCGTCGGCCTCATCGTCTCCGGAATGTCGAATCCAGCAAAGGTCTTGAATTTCCTCGATGCCGCCGGCATCCCGGCAGGGACGTGGGATCCGAGCCTTGCGTTCGTGATGGCCGGCGCTGTGGCCGTGACTTTCGTCGGGTTCAATCGCGTCCTGAAGGCTGGGACGTCCATTTTTCGCCGAGCGATTTTCTCTTCCCACGCGAGCAGACGTCGATCGGAGAATAGTGGTTGGTCCGGCGATCTTCGGCATTGGCTGGGGATTGGCGGGGTTCTGCCCGGGACCGGCGCTGACGGCGCTCGGATTTGGCTCGAGCTCCGCCCTCATTTTCGTCGCGGCGATGTTTGCCGGCATGTTGCTTGCGCGGTTCACCGCGCATTTGCCATCGAGGGCGCGCGTCACGACGCCGGCCGATCCGCACGAAACCTGATATGAAGGGACCGGGCGAGTCGTCTCGTCCGGTCCCGGCCATCAAGCGTTCATGGATTACCAGCGGTCGTCGACACCGACGCCGACGCTGACGCCAGGTGCGCGAATGCCGACGCCGGCGCGCGGTCCGTCATCCCAATCGCGATGATAGGTCCGACGCTCGTAATAGCGCTCGCGCGGCATGTAGTTATAGGAATCCCGCACGATCACGCGCGAACCGCCGCGCGTCCGATAGCAGCGGCCAGCGTCGTCACAGACAAGTCGTACCTGCTGGACGAGATCCGGATTGGTGTACTCGCTGCTCGTATAGATATCGGAAGCCTTCGCACCCGATGCGGCTGCCAAAGCACCGACACCCGCCAACAGCGCAATAGTCAACATCCTCATCATGTCCTCCTCGAAACTGCCCTCGGCGGTAACAAGAAGGGGAGGCGGTGATCGTTCCCGTCCGCGATGCTGGTTTTTCCCGGAACCGCAGCTTCGTTACAGCAATTTGTTCCTAGATCGGCTCGTAAGTCTCGGTCCCGCAGATGTCGTCGGCGTCCGCCCGCCGGCGGTCGACGACCTTTCCGCCGTTGATGGTCACGATGTAGGTCTGGGCGCCAAGCGGCGTGCCGGTCGCGGAGGTGAGCTGCGCGCGGACGCAGGCCGTCCAGCCCGGCCCTCGCACCTCGCGATGAGGCGGGGCGACGTGCACCTCGCGCGGATAGGAGGTGGCGAGGAAGACGACGTCGATCTGCTCGCGCACCAGGCGCTTGACGTCCGGGGGCGGCTCGGGCGGCGGCTGCTCGGCCTCGTTCATGCGCATGAACTCCGGCACCGGCGCGCGGCTGTCGGCAAAGCCACAGGCACCGAGCGCGAGCGCGCCGGCGAGCAGCGCGGCATGAGCAATGATCCGCAACATCCCTTGAAGGTCCCCTGCGGGCCAACAGATAGGCACGAATGCGATCCGGCGAAGTCCGCTCCGTTCAAAATTTGCTGAAGACGCGGAAACCGGGGCATTTGCGAATACGGGATTGCGGGCTAGTTTGTATCCCACATCAGGGGGATTGCACGGATGAGGATTTTGGTCATCGCGGCCGCGGTGCTGGCGCTGGCAGCTGGATCGGCGGAGGCGCAGGGCCGGCGCCAGCCCAGTGAGGGTGCAAAGCCGGCTGACACCAAACCCAAGGTCGACGAAAAGGCCTACAAGGCTGCGCTCGAGCGCATTCCCGAGCCAAAGGAAAAGTACGATCCGTGGGGCGGGGCCCGCCCTGGCGAGCCCACCAAGAAGCCGAAATAGAACGGGGCGGGGCGTTGCGGATCCACCTGCGCGCTGCGGTCGCATTCGTTACGCTCCTGTTGCTTGCCGTGCCGCCATGCTTCGCCTGGGAGAGCTGGGGCGGCGATCCCGGCGGCTCGCGCTTCTCGCCATTGCGGGAGATTTCGCCCGGCAATGTCGGCCAACTCGTCCGCGCCTTCGAATATCACACGGGCGATCTCACAGCGCGCGCACCCGAGCTGATGCGGCGAACCAAATTCCAGGCGACGCCGCTGTTCGTCGAAGACAGCCTGATCTTCTGCACGCCCTTCAACGAGGTCATCGCGCTCGATCCCGGCACCGGCGTGCAGAAATGGCGTTACGATCCGAAGATCGCGATCAACCAGCGGCCGGCCAATCGCTATGTCTGCCGCGGCGTCACCTATTGGGTCGACGACACGGCGCCGCCGGATGCTGCCTGCCGCGCGCGCATCTTCATGGGCACGAACGACGTCCGCCTAATCGCGCTCGATGCGAAGACAGGCGTTCCCTGTGCCGGTTTTGGCAATGGCGGGCAGATCAAGCTCGATACCGGAATGACCCTGGAATGGCCGGGCGAATTCCAGATCACCTCGCCGCCGGCGGTCGGCCGCGGTGTCGTCGTGGTCGGGTCTGCAATCGGTGACAACCGCCGCGTCGACGCGCCGAGCGGCCAGGTGCGTGCGTTCGATGCGCGAACCGGCCAGCCACGCTGGACCTTCGAGCCGCTCAAGCGCGATGGCATCGAAGCCGGTCACGCCAATGTCTGGGCGCCGATGTCGGTCGACGACAGGCGCGGATTCGTGTTCCTGCCGACGTCGTCGCCCTCGCCGGATTTCTGGGGCGGTAGGCGGCCGGGCAATAACGAGCACGCCAATTCGGTAGTCGCGCTGCAGATTGAGGCCGGCGACCTCGTATGGGCCTTTCAGACCGTGCATCACGACGTTTGGGACTACGATCTGCCGGCGCAACCGACGCTGGCGCGCCTCGACATTGGTGATGGCGAGCGCGACGTCGTGATCCAGCCGACCAAGCTGGGTTTCGTCTTCGTGCTCGATCGCGACACCGGCAAGCCGGTGTGGCCCGTCGAGGAGCGCGCCGTGCCGCAGGGCGGCGCGGAAGGTGAAGCGCTATCACCAACGCAGCCATTCCCGACGCATGTACCGCCACTAACGTCGCAGACGATCTCGACCGACGATGCGCTCTCGCTAATACCTGCACTGCGTCGCTCGTCCTGCGAGCGCCAATTCGCGGCGGCTCACAATGAGGGCCTGTTCACGCCGCCTTCCGTGCAGGGCACGCTGTTTTTTCCGTTCACCGGTGGCGGGGTGAACTGGGGCAGTGCGGCCTTCGATCCGGTCAGCCAGGTCCTCTACGCCAACACCAGCCGCGCCGTTCATCTCATCAAGCTGATTCCGCGCGCGGACGCCTTCGGGTTCAATCCGCCGCCCGGTCACGATTTCGGCCAGCAGCGTGGCACGCCGTTCGCGATGACGCGCGCCATGGTGACGTCGCCGCTCGGCCTGCTCTGCAACAAGCCGCCATGGGGCGAGATGGTCGCGGTTGATCTGAAGGCCGGAAAAATCCTCTGGCGCTCGACGGTCGGCACCACCGAGGATCTTGCGCCGCTCGGCGTGCCGCTGCCCTGGGGCGCGCCGCTCGTCAACGGGCTCGCGGTCACCGCAGGCGGGCTCGTCTTCACCGGAGCGATGGACGCCTATTTGCGCGCCTTCGATGCGCGGAGCGGCAGGGAGCTGTGGCAGGGCCGGTTGCCCGTCCCGGGCGTCGCCAACCCCATGACCTATCTCTGGCAGGGGGAGCAATATGTCGCGATCGGCGCCGGCGGCCACTCCGAGGCAGGCACGTCGATCGGCGACAGCGTCGTTGCGTTTCGTCTGGCGCGGCCGGGCGAGGGACCGTCATTGTGGTCACGCACCGTCGATCGTCCCGGTGGACGTTTCTTTGCGGCGTCCTCGGCGATCGCGCTCGCGGTCGTCGCGCTTGTGATCACGGGCCTGCGCTGGCGCCGCCGCCATCGTGTCACGCGATCATGATCGTGTTGTGGAGGCGATGCGAACGATCGTTCACATCGCGCGCGCTCACCCTGGCAGCATCGCGAACGCGCTCGACACGATCGCAACCGGCTTGTTGTCGAAGGCCGAGAGCAGCGTGACGCGGCCGAAGCTTATGGTGCGGCCGAGCCGCACCACGCGCGCGTCCGCCAGCACGTCCGACGAGGAGGCTGCGCGCATGAAATGCGTGGTTTGGTCGACCGTGGTCATCGGACGATAGCCGCGGTTGGCGGCGAGGATCGCGATCACCATCGCGGTGTCGGCGAGCGCCATCAGCGCCTGGCCGCAGACCACGCCGCCGTTCCGGCACAGCCGTTCCGAGAACGGCATGCGCAGGAGCGCGCCCGGCTGCCAGTCCGGCGCATTCGCTGGCTGTGCGTGCTCGATGCGCTCGACCGAGAGGTCGAGATCCTGGACCCAGGGTGCAAAGACCTCGCCGAGGATGCGTTTCGCATCGGTGATGCCGAACTCGGCGTCTGGCTGCGTTTGCATTGCTGTCGTTCCCTCCATTGTTGCCGGATGTTTCGTCTCATTCTGCGCGCATCGGCGCGGCAAAGTCACCGGGTCTGCTGCCGGCCGCGTCGGCTTGAAAATGCCCGACTTTGCCCGATATGATGGCCTTGCTTGGGTACGGGTGGATGATGTTGCGTCGATGTGTCCTGGTCTTTTGTCTGGCCGCGCTCGGCCTTGCGCTGAACGGCTGCACCAGATGCGGCCCGATCTGGGACGACTGGCTGCATGCGCCGAAATCGTGCAGATCGGACCGGATCTAGCGGCTATGCGGCCCTGAGCTTGCGGTCGGCCGCCACAAGGACGACAAGGCGCGGGCGATCCGCGCTTCGTGGATGATCAAGGAGTGAATGATGAAGCTTTTCCGTTTGGCCGCGGTGCTGGCCGTGCTGGCGGGACCGGCCTATGCGCAAATGCCCAATCTCAATTTGCTGCAGGATGGTCCGAGCAAGAGCCCCGAGGAGAAGGCCGCGGAAGCCGAACGTGAAAAGGCCTACAAGGAGACACTGAAGAAGATTCCGGACTCCAAGGCCTCCAACGATCCCTGGGGCGGCATGCGCTCCGATCCGCCGAAGCAGTCGGCGGCGCCGAAGGCCTCGGCCGCGACCAGTGCGCCGAAGAAGAAATCCGGCACGGCTGCCAATTGACCTTCCGCCGGTCGGAGGCGGTAGACGCCTCCGGCCGGGGACTCCTCTTTGCCCCACAGGCCTCCTACATCTCGCAAGAGCGTATTTGCGTAGAGGAGGGCGGCACATGGCCGATCGTCCGCGGGATCTCGCCGAACGGATGGCGCGCCGGCGCAAGATGGGCGGCAAGCCAGACCACGCGACCGGCGACGGCTATCTGCGCGAGACCTTCACGCTGCCGCGCGCAGCGGCACGGGCGAGGGCGGAGGCCTTCTTCGCCCGCTACCCCAAGGCGGGCTATATGAGCGCAGTCGAGAGCTGGCGCGAATTGCCCGGCGGCGACATCGAATTCACCATGCGGCGGCTGCCCAGCGCGGATTAGGGTCTCACCTTTTCGAGCGTTTCTGCGACGATGCGGATTCGGAATACGGGCTCCTTGGCCTCGTCCAGCAGCTCCATGTGCCATTCGGAATTTTCCTGGAGCTTGCGGGCGATCCCGGCGGCCATGTCGGCGCAGACGCTGGTCATCTCCTTCCAGGCCGAATCGCGATCGGCAAATTCGCTCGCCTGGTCCGCGCAGCCGGAATAACGGCCGTTCCGGATTCGAAAGAAGTAGAGCGGCATGGCTGGCACCGATCACGCGTGACGGCCCAACCCCCAAGGCCACGGGCGCGCAGTGCAATCCCAAACCCCGATCAGATCAATTCCGGGCGGCTACGGGATATGCCCCTCGCGAGGCGCCGCACCCGCCGCTGATCTCACTGGCGGTCTTGCTCAGGCCGTCTTGCGCTCGATCGCCTTCAGCTCGCGGTCGATGCGCGGCTGCACCCGGCGAATCGCCAACAGGTCGATCTTCGTCTCGGTTCGGCCGGTCTTGATCTGCTCGCCGATGCGGAATCGCCAGTGCCAGATTCCGGGAATTGCCGTCCTGGCGACGGTGAATTCGACACCCCTGTGATTCATGGTCACCTCCCACGATTCACTTTCCATGCCTGCAGCATGTTGGGCGCCATCATATTCCGGGGACAAGCAAAATCTGCCGGTAAACCCATCGTGGCCTCGCGCGCGGGAAGGGAACTCTGTTCATGGTCGGAGAACCACGGAGTCCACCGCGCCGGCGGCATGTGCCTTGCTTGGCCTCATGACGGCACGCAAACCATGGGCGCCTCATGCTCGGCATTCCCCGCCGCTACTCCCATTTCGTCTTCGGTATCATCCAGTCCGGATTGACCTCGCTGATCGCGGCCGGCATCGCGAGCCTTCCCGCGGGGAGCGCGATGGTCTTCCTCGGGCACTGGATGGTGTCGTGGCTGATCGCATGGGCCGCGATGCTGCCGATCGTGCTGCTGGCTGCGCCCGCGATCCGCGCCGTCTCGCTGCGGCTGACGCGCGAGGAGAAGGACCTGCGAACCGGCCGGCAGGCATGAAAAAACCCCGCCTGGGGAGAGCCAAGCGGGGAGGAAGTTATTGGAGGCTGAGGTGCTGGGCTGCAACACCATAGCCAAGCGACCCTAGCCGGTTCGGCTTACGACAGCCTGACAGGGCCAAATCGAGGCCGGTCGGTAATCGCCTTCGCCCATGGGCCGCAAACAGAAAACCCCGCTCGAGGGAGCGGGGTCGTCGGCCGGGTATGGAGGCCCAGTGTTGGTCCACCGAGCACGACGAGAATAGGCGATCAGGCTGACACGCGCCTGACGGGTGTCAGTGAAAGTCGCGGTCGCGAGGCCGCAGACTGGCCCCGCGCCTGTCCCAATTTCGACATCCGGCCGCACAACTGGCGACACACGGGTCGGCAAGATTCCACACCGTCCGGCGCGCCATGGGGGAACGTGGCACGGCGGCAACGGGGTGGCATCATGGATAACGTAGAGCGGTCATTCGCCGCCGCGACGGCGGCTGGCTTCGTCGTGCTGGTGATCAGCCTCGTGCTGCTGGCGGTGCTGTAAGGCAGCGCAAGCGCAGGTGCGGGGAGCGACCGGGGTCCGTATCGTCGCGGTTTGCCGATGATGAACCGGCGCTTTGTCCTTCAAAAATGGAAAAACAACCCCATGCACAGTAGGCCGTGGGATGATTTCGTCATTCCATCAATGACTTACATGAGGTATTTCGATACCTTAATCGAGCGAGAAGCGCATCCCGACGCGCGATGTTGGTCCCTTCGGGTTCACGGTAGCCGTGCGCAGCGGGCCCTGGCGAGCGCTAGTGGAGCTTGATCTCGTCCAGGGGCAGCCGCAGCTCGGCGGCGCGCTCGTCGCGGTCCTTCTTGCGGAACGCGTTCTCCTTGCGCTCGAACTTGATCATCTCCTCCTGCGCGGCCTTCAGGAGTGGATTGCGCCTGATGGCGTCGCGGTGTGTGTCTTCAGTATGGGCAGAGGCTCCGGAGGTGCAGTCTCGTCCCGAAGAAGACCACAGAGACCGCGAAAAGGTTCGGTGCCTCAGGATTAAGGATTTGTGACGGCCAGAGATCCTGGAAGGGCAGATTAGGACAGGAATACGAACGGTAGTTGCCCGGAATCCACTTGGCATTGTGATACCGGTACGGTGGCTCCCGCCGGGGCTGGCATTTCATCCCGAAACGAGATTGCAACCGGCAAAGGGGTCGCTGAAAGGCGGCCCCTTTTCGATTCAGGAGAGTGAATTAGGGACTCTTGCAAAGAACATATTGCGAACCTAGAACAAATGGGGTACATTGCTTTTATTGCCGGCCCGCCTCTCAATCGTTTGTCCCCCTAGCGAATCCTCGCCATAAGGAGCACGACCCAATGTCCGCCACTGCCCTGCGTATCGTCGAAGGATCTTCCATGGACAAGAGTAAAGCCCTGGCTGCCGCGCTCTCCCAGATCGAGCGCCAGTTCGGCAAGGGCTCGGTGATGAAGCTCGGCAAGAACGACCGGTCCATGGACATCGAGGCGGTGTCATCGGGCTCGCTCGGGCTCGATATCGCGCTCGGCATCGGCGGCCTGCCGAAGGGGCGCATCGTCGAGATCTACGGGCCGGAATCCTCGGGCAAAACCACGCTGGCGCTGCATACGGTGGCGGAAGCGCAGAAGAAGGGCGGCATCTGTGCCTTCATCGACGCCGAGCACGCGCTCGACCCGGTCTATGCCCGCAAGCTGGGCGTCAACATCGACGAGCTCCTGATCTCGCAGCCCGACACCGGCGAGCAGGCGCTGGAGATCTGCGACACTTTGGTGCGCTCCGGCGCGGTCGACGTGTTGGTGATCGATTCGGTCGCAGCGCTGGTGCCGAAGGCCGAGCTCGAGGGCGAAATGGGCGATGCGCTGCCGGGTTTGCAGGCCCGCCTGATGAGCCAAGCGCTGCGCAAGCTCACGGCCTCCATCAACAAGTCCAATACCATGGTGATCTTCATCAACCAGATCCGCATGAAGATCGGTGTGATGTACGGTTCGCCCGAGACCACGACCGGGGGCAACGCGCTGAAGTTCTACGCCTCCGTCCGCCTCGACATCCGCCGCATCGGCGCTATCAAGGAGCGCGACGAAGTCGTCGGCAATACCACCCGCGTCAAGGTGGTGAAGAACAAGCTGGCGCCGCCGTTCAAGCAGGTCGAGTTCGACATCATGTACGGCGAGGGCGTCTCCAAGATGGGCGAGATCCTCGATCTCGGCGTCAAGGCCGGCATCGTCGAAAAGTCCGGCGCCTGGTTCTCCTATGACAGCCAGCGCCTCGGCCAGGGCCGCGAGAACGCCAAGGCGTTCCTGAAGGCCAATCCCGACATCACCGCCAAGATCGAGACCTCGATCCGCCAGAACTCCGGCCTGATCGCCGAGCAGATTCTCGCCGGCACCCCCGAGCGCGACGCCGACGGCGAGGAGCCGACGGAGGAGTAAGACTTACCGCGAAGAATTTTCGCGAGGAGCGGGCGCTGAGGACGTTGAGTTGCCGACGTCGTCAGCGCCCGTTTCGTTTTGTGTTGTCGTGATCGGGTAGTGTGATGAAGCGTCTGATCCTGACCAGTTCGTCGGGCTTTGCTCTCGCCAGATCGAGGCTGGCCGAATTCGTCATAATGTTCTCGTTTCGCTTTCAGTGGGGACCCGTGCCTCCACCTGAAATGCGTGCGGCCTATTTTGCGGCACGTTCGGAGACTCTTGGGCCGGGTGATCACTGGTCGGACTGGGGCATCCATTGGCCTCGCGCCATGAGTCGTCGCAAAAATCTATCGCTTGTCGATTTCTGCGAACCTTACGATGTGATCGAACTCTGGTTCGATCCAAATCCCGAAGATCAGTTGCAACTTATTTGGTTGCTCGATCACCTCAGATCTCATTCCTGGCCGGCGCAAAAACTCAAAATGCGCCTTGTGGCGGACGATCTAATCGGGATGAGAGGCGATAACCTGGGAAAGTCTGCGTCGCATATTCCCGCCTTTAATGTCACTGCCAGGGAATTCGGGACTGCCGAGGCGGCGTGGCGGGCCTATTGCGAACCGGCACCGGAAAGCTGCGTCAATCTCCTCCGCAGCGACCTCAGTGCATTACCGATGCTGAGGCCGGCTTTGCTCAATGCCAGAATTGCCGTCACCCTCGACAGGGCTTGGTGCGACGGAGATGCGATTTCTGGAGCTTCTTTCCAGAGGGTTTGGGAACACGAATTCGTTGTTTCATCTGCGCTCGCATCGGCGCACGTTCGTGTTCGGAGAGACCGAGCTGGGTTGGTTGCTCGAGGGGCTGGCGCTCGGCCCCAATCCCGCAGTGGCCGGTTTGGGCGAGGAACTGCGCACAATCGACCTTAAGAATTTGAGGGCTCGGCATGAAGTCTATCTGCGCAGCCGCCTTTCGCTGACCGAATTCGGTAAAGCTGTCCTGGCACATCAGGATGATTTCAGCCGCCACAATCCGATCGATCGCTGGTGGGGCGGCACGCATCTGACCAACGACCGGCTGTGGCGGTACGGCCCTGGTTTGACGAGGCCCTGAGGCATGACGCGGCTCATTGTGACAACCGACTCGTCCACTGCCGGCGGGATACAACGCGCCGGTGTCGCCGATCTTGTCATTGCGATCGAGCATCGGCTGGTCTGGGGACCGCTGCCGTCGGATGCCGAACTCGAGGCGTTCTTTGCGCCACGCACAACGCAGCCGCATGGCCTCCATTGGCTGGACGACACACCATCCTGGCGTCTTGAAGAATCGGGGATGACGGGGCGTGGATTGATCGAGCTGATGGCCGAATGCGAATCGGTCGAATTATGGCCAGGACCTGAGCCGAATGCGCAATTGATTTTGCTGTGGCTGCTTGACCGTTGCGGCGGTGAGAGAGCGGCAGTCTCCAAGCTCGCGATACGTCACCTCGACATTGCCCTGGTATCGACCCGGAGCGGTTTGCGAAGCTAAACCCGCCGGCTGCTAGGTCCACGGCAGATCACCTCGCACTGGCTGGGCGTGCGTGGCAGGCCTATCGCGCCCTGACGCCGCAGGCCTGGTTCGATCTGCTCAAGGCCGATTTGAGCTTGCTGCCGCAGTTCGAGCCTTGCGCGGTTGACCTGCTCGAAGAGCTTCCGAACGTCACAACCGGTCTTGGAGCGACGGAAACACGAATTCTGGAATTGATCGCGCCCGGCGGCGTGCTGCCCTTTGACGTCTTTCCAGGCCATCAGAAGCCCAACGAGCGTCGCGTCTTCGACTACTGGGAAGTGGGCGCGCTGCTCGATGGACTGGCGCGATGTCCGGTGCCGGCTGTGTCCGGGCTGGACGAGGGGCCATTCTCGCTTGACATGCATGACGATGTTCTCCGTCACGCACGATACAAGCAATCCCGCTTGTCGCTTACAGATCTGGGAAAGGCGGTGCTGGCAGGCAAGGAGGATTTCTACCGCCATAATCCGGTTCCCCGCTGGTGGGGTGGAACGCTTCTCACCAGCGAACGGCTCTGGCGCTGGGATCGCGAAATCCGGTTGTTGATTGCGCCTGACTAACGCGTGCGTATCGCTCAGTGTGCTCCCGTATTGCGCATCAATTTTGAGAGGCGATCTTGTCTCATATGATCCTGACGACGAACGATGGAGCAGCCGCCGTGCTTGGCCGCTCTAACCTGGCGAACATCGCCCTCGGCTTTTCCCTTCGCTTCGTCTGGGGCCAATTGCCGTCCGAAGAGGAGCTCGCGGTGGGGCTGGAGGCACGTTCCGCGAAGCATTCCAGAAGAGGCGATCATTGGCTCGACGGGGTGGGACGAGATCGGCTGATGGGCTTCGGTTCGCCGGATATTGGTTTCTTCCAGCTCTGCGAGAAATTCGACTCCATTGAAATATGGGCCGACCCACGGCCGAACGATCAGCTCGTGCTCGTCTGGTTGCTCGACCTGCTTCGTCCCTACAAGGAAATCACGACCAAGCTGAGCCTCGTGCATACGGACGACATCATCGCGAACTATGCTCCGCCGTCGGTCGCAAAATGGAAGCTGCCGGCCTTCAAGGTGGCCGAGAACCATGTGACGACCGCGAGTCGCGCCTGGCAAGCCTATCGGGCTGACACGCCGCAACCCTGTTTCGATCTGCTGATGACGGACCTGATGATCCTGCCCAGACTTCGATCGGCACTGATAGCAATGCTTGAAGAGCTTCCGGACAGCGTCACGGGACTCGCTGCCAGCGAAACGGATTTGCTGGATTTTGTGAACGATGGCCACACCGACCCGAGGCTCGTCTGCGACGCGAGGTGGCTTCGCGATGTGCTCGAAGAACACGAAGCGCGCGATGCCTTGATCGAACTGGCGGAACATTCGACGCCCCCGGTCCTGCTGGGCGATCCGTCGTTCGACAATGAGGCCCGCTACCGCGGCGAGAGCGAGTGGAAGGTCACGCTGACAGAGCTCGGGCGTTCACTTGTAGCCCGCGAAGACGATTTGTGGCGCCACAACCCGCTCACACGTTGGTGGGGCGGTACCGAGCTGACCAACGAACGGCTCTGGCGTTGGGACGCCGAGACCCGTTCGTTGATCGCGCCGTAAGCCGCTACTCCGCGGCTTGCGCGTAATCGCTCGCCGGCGGGCAGGAGCACACCAGGTTGCGGTCGCCATAGACGTTGTCGACGCGCCCCACCGGACTCCAGTATTTGTCGCTGCGCGAGGTGCCCGCGGGGAAGCAGCCCTCGCTGCGGGTGTAGGCGCGATTCCATGCATCATCGGCGATGTCGTGCACGGTGTGCGGGGCGTGGCGCAGCGGCGAGGCCTCGATCTTGAAGCGGCCGGCTTCGACCTCGGCGATCTCCTTCCGGATCGCAATCATGGCGTCGCAGAAGCGGTCCAGCTCCGCCTTCGATTCCGACTCGGTCGGCTCGATCATCAGTGTGCCCGGCACCGGGAAGCTCATGGTCGGCGCGTGGAAGCCGTAATCGATCAGGCGTTTTGCGATGTCGTCGACGGTGACGCCTGAGGTCGTCTTCAGCGGCCGGGGATCGACGATGCACTCATGCGCGACACGGCCCTTGGCGTTCTTGTAGAGCACCGGGAAGTGCGGATCGAGCCTTGCCGCGATGTAATTGGCGTTGAGGATCGCAATCTCGGTCGCGCGCTTCAACCCTTCGCCGCCCATCATCAAGATATAGATGTAGGAGATCGTGAGGATCGAGGCCGAGCCGAACGGCGCGGCCGACACCGGGCCGACGGGTGCATCCGCCTTGGTCGCGGGATGACCGGGGAGGAACGGGGCGAGATGAGCTCTTACGCCGATCGGGCCCATGCCGGGGCCGCCGCCGCCATGCGGGATGCAGAAGGTCTTGTGCAGGTTGAGGTGGCTGACATCGGCGCCGTAATCGCCGGGCCGGGACAGCCCGACCTGCGCGTTGAGGTTGGCGCCGTCAAGATACACCTGGCCGCCATGGCCATGGACGATGTCGCAAATCTCGCGGATGTGCTCTTCGAACACGCCATGCGTCGAGGGATAGGTGATCATCACAGCGGCGAGGTCATTCGAATGTTTCTCGGCCTTGGCGCGGAGATCACCAACGTCGACGTCGCCGTTCTTGTCGCAGGCGACCACCACCACGTCCATGCCGACCATCGCGGCCGAGGCCGGGTTGGTGCCATGGGCGGAGGAGGGGATCAGGCAGATCTTGCGGTGGCTCTGTCCGCGCGCGGCATGATAGCCGCGGATCGCGAGCAGCCCGGCATATTCGCCTTGCGCGCCGGAATTCGGCTGCAGTGAGATCGCATCATAGCCGGTGATGTCGCACAGCCACTTTTCAAGCCGCGCGAACAGCGCGTGATAGCCGGCGGCCTGCTCGCGCGGGGCGAACGGGTGCAGCGTCGCAAACTCCGGCCAGGTCAGCGGCATCATCTCGGTGGTCGCGTTCAGCTTCATGGTGCAGGATCCCAGCGGAATCATCGCGCGGTCGAGCGCGAGGTCGCGATCACTGAGCTTGCGCATGTAGCGCAGCATCTCGGTCTCCGAGCGATGCGCATGGAACACCGGATGGGTGAGGAAAGCGGTCGTGCGCTTCAAGTCGTCCGGCAGCGCCTCGCGCGTCTCGGCGTCGATCTCGGCATAGGCAAGTGTGCCGCCGAAGGCGCGCCAAACCGCTTCCACCGTTGCAGGCGTCGTGGTCTCGTCGAGCGCAATGCGAAGCGCGGTTTCACTGATGCCGAGATTGATTGTCTCGGCGGTCGCGCGCGCAATGATCTCGGCACGCTTGGCGCCAGCATCGACGCTGAGCGTGTCGAAGAAGGTCTCCGATTGGAGCGCAAAGCCGAGCTTGCGCAGGCCGGTGGCGAGCACGGTCGCGCGGCGATGCACATTTTGCGCGATCTGCGTCAGGCCCTCGGGGCCGTGATAGACCGCGTACATCGAGGCGATCACGGCGAGGAGCACCTGCGCGGTGCAGATGTTGGAGGTCGCCTTCTCGCGGCGGATGTGCTGCTCGCGGGTCTGGAGGGCGAGGCGATAGGCCGGCATCCCGCGCGAATCCACGGAGAGGCCGACGATGCGGCCCGGCAGCGAGCGCTTCAGCGCGTCGCGCACCGCCATATAGGCCGCATGCGGTCCGCCATAGCCCATCGGCACGCCAAAGCGCTGCGCCGAGCCGATCGCGATGTCGGCCCCTAGCTCGCCGGGCGAGGCGAGCAGCGTCAGTGCCAGCAGATCGGCGGCGACGATCGCGAGCGCGCCCTTGGCGCGCAGTGTCGCGATCGCGGGACGCAGGTCCCGCACCGCGCCCGACGAGCCCGGATATTGCAGCAGCGCACCTAGCACGTCACTCTTAGCGAGATCGGTGAGGGGATCGCCGACGATCAGGCTCCAGCCGAGCGGCTCGGCGCGGGTGCGCATCACCGCGAGCGTCTGCGGATGCACGTCCTTGTCGACGAAGAAGGCTTTTGCCTTCACCTGTGAGTGCCGCTCGGCGAGCGCCATGGCTTCGGCCGCCGCGGTCGCCTCGTCGAGCAGCGAGGCGTTGGCAACGTCGAGCCCGGTGAGGTCGCAGATCATGGTCTGGAAATTGAGCAGCGCCTCGAGCCGGCCCTGGCTGATTTCGGGCTGGTAGGGCGTATACGCCGTGTACCAGGCCGGATTCTCCAGGATGTTGCGCTGGATCACCGCGGGCAGGATCGTGCCGGAATAGCCCTGACCGATCAGCGAGGTGAAGACCTGGTTCTGCCGCGCGAGCTCGCCCATATGCGCGATCGCCTCGGTTTCGCTCAAGGCTTTGCCGAGATCGAGCGGGGCGGCCTGCCGGATCGAGGCCGGCAGCGTCTCCCCCATCAGCGCATCGACGCTCTTGGCGCTGACGGCCTCGAGCATTGCGGTGACGTCGCGCGTCGAGGGGCCAATGTGGCGGCGAACGAAGCTGGCGGCGGTGTCGCCGTTGGATTTGCGGTGCGCGGTCATCATAGGGTCCTCGCTAGGAGTTGCTGTCATCGTCCGCCTTGTGCGCACTTGCGCACAGGGGCGGACGATCCAATACGCCGTGGCCCCTCGGCTCTAGCCGAAGCGGCTGCGTCGACTGGATGCCCCGCCTTCGCGAGGCATGACAGTGAGTGTGAGGCGGCTACTTGCTTCATCTCACGCCGTATGCGCTTTGTACGCAGCCTCATCCATGAGGCCGCCGAGCTCGTTTCTGTCGGCAATCTTGATCTTGAAGAACCAGGCCGCGCCCTGCGCATCCGTGTTCACCAGCGCGGGCTCGGCCGCGAGTGCGGGATTGGTCTCGAGCACCTCGCCCGTAACGGGCGCGTAGACGTCAGAGGCGGCCTTGACGGATTCCACGACCGCGGCGGCTTCTGCCTTCTTCAGCACGCGGCCGATCTTGGGCAGCTCGACGAACACGACGTCGCCGAGCTGCTGCTGCGCGTAATCGGTGATCCCGACGGTGGCGATGTCGCCCTCGATGGCGAGCCATTCGTGGTCGGAGGTGTACAGCGTCGTGGTCATGGGCGAATCCTCAGCGTTTGTAGGTGTTTTTCACGAAGGGCATGGCGGCGACCTCGACGGCTAGGCGCTGGCCGCGCACCTCGGCGAACAGCTTGGTGCCGAGCGCGCTCTGGCTCGTGGGCACATAGCCCATCGCCACCGGCGCATTCAGGCTCGGGCCGAAGCCGCCCGATGTAACCTTGCCGATCGGCTCGCCCGCCGTCGCATCCGCAAACAGCAGCGCGCCCTCCCGCACCGGCGCGCGTCCCTCAGTGCGCAGGCCGACGCGGCGGCGGGATGCACCCTGGTCGAAATGGGCGAGAATCTTCTCGGCGCCGGGGAAGCCGCCGGCGCGCGTCCCACCGCTGCGGCGGCTCTTCTGCACCGACCATTCCAGCGCGGCTTCGACCGGCGTGGTCGTGGTGTCGATGTCGTGGCCGTAGAGACAGAGCCCGGCCTCCAGCCGCAGGCTGTCGCGGGCCCCGAGCCCGATCGGCAGCACGTCCGGGTTTTCGAGCAGCGTCTTGGCGAGGCGCTCGGCATCGCCAGCGGGCACGGAAATCTCGAACCCGTCCTCGCCGGTATAGCCCGAGCGCGAGACGAAACAGGGGAGGCCGGCGACCTCGCGCGGGCCGGCATCCATGAATTTCATGGACGGCGCCTCTGCACACCATTTCGCCAGCGCCGTTTCCGCCTTCGGGCCCTGGAGCGCGATCAGCGCGCGGCCGTCCAGGGGATCGATGACGCAGTCGTCGGAGAGATGCACGCGCAGATGCGCCTCGTCGGCGTCCTTGCAGGCGGCATTGACGACCAGGAACAGGTGATCGCCGAAATTGGCGACCATCAAATCGTCAAGGATGCCGCCATCCGCATTGGTGAACTGGGCGTAGCGCTGCCGTCCCGGTGCAATCGCAATGATATCCTGCGGCACCAGCCGCTCCAGCGCACGGGCGGCGTCCTCGACCTTGCCGGATTTCGGCCGTAGCGCGATCTGCCCCATGTGGGAGACGTCGAACAGGCCGGCGGAGGCGCGGGTGTGGAGATGCTCCTTCAGCACGCCCGCAGGGTACTGCACGGGCATGTCATAGCCCGCGAACGGCACCATCTTGCCGCTCTGGGACACATGCAGGGCGTGGAGCGGGGTACGTCGGAGGAGGGAATCGTGGTCGTCGGGTGCAGGCATTACAGGGGCCCTCGGCGGTTCCCCGGGGACGATTCCCCGGCAGCAACCCATCGAAGCCCCATCTGTCGCTGTGCCTGAGAGTATTATCCCGTCGGCGGACGCTGTCCGGGTCTTAACCCCCGTCGGCGCCTCTTTCCAGATGTTGTCAAAGCCACGCGGTCCTTTTGCCTGAGAGTTTCCGGGGCGGTTGCTCCTTCGGCGCCGGCTGCCTAAAGCCGGTCTCTCCCGACGTGGCCGTACGATACAGATAGGTAAAGACCACAGCCTGGCCAAGCCTGTCAACGCGGCCGGCATCGGCTTTCAACCGGGATTGCGCGACTGCGGCAACCTACTGATCTGCTTGCACATCTCCTTGCACAGTTTCTGGACAGCGAAGCTGGCCTTGTCTAAAAGCGCTTTGGCCCGCAGATATCAGCCTTTAGCGTCTGTTTTGGATGGCGAGAAGCGGGCCCAAGCATACCCGATTGGATGAACATGAGCGGCGTCAACGAGATCAGGTCGACCTTTTTGAACTTCTTTGCCGAGAACGGCCACGAGATCGTGCCGTCCTCGCCACTCGTGCCGCGCAACGATCCGACCTTGATGTTCACCAATGCCGGCATGGTGCAGTTCAAGAACGTCTTCACCGGCGTCGAGAAGCGGCCCTATCAGCGCGCCACCACCTCGCAGAAATGCGTGCGCGCCGGCGGCAAGCACAACGACCTCGACAATGTCGGCTACACCGCGCGCCATCTCACCTTCTTCGAGATGCTCGGCAACTTCTCGTTCGGCGACTATTTCAAGGAGCGCGCGATCGAGCTCGCCTGGAAACTGATCACCAGCGAGTTCGGGCTGAAGAAGAACAAGCTGCTCGTCACGGTCTACCACACCGACGACGAGGCGGCGGGCCTGTGGAAGAAGATCGCCGGCTTCTCCGACGACCGCATCATCCGGATTCCGACTTCGGACAATTTCTGGGCGATGGGCGACACCGGCCCGTGCGGCCCGTGCTCGGAGATCTTCATCGACCGCGGCGAGCACATCTGGGGCGGGCCTCCGGGCTCGCCCGAGGAGGACGGCGACCGCTTCCTCGAATTCTGGAATCTCGTCTTCATGCAGTACGAGCAGGTGACGAAGGAGGAGCGCGTGGGCTTGCCGCGTCCCTCGATCGACACCGGCATGGGCCTGGAGCGCATGGCCTGCATTCTCCAGGGCGTCGAGAGCGTGTTCGAGACCGACCTGTTCCGCAATTTGATCGACGCGGCGGCGTCCGCACTCGGCAGCGGGCCGAACGAGCAGACCGTCGCCTCGTTCCGGGTCATCGCCGACCATCTGCGCTCCTCGGCCTTCCTCATCTCCGACGGCGTGCTGCCCTCGAACGAGGGCCGCGGCTATGTGCTGCGCCGGATCATGCGCCGCGCGATGCGCCATGCGCAGCTTTTGGGCGCGAAAGAACCGCTGATGCATCGCCTGGTCTGGGCGCTGGTGCGCGAGATGGGCCAGGCCCTTCCGGAACTGGTCCGCGCAGAGAAGCTGATCGAGGAGACGCTGCGGCTGGAAGAGACCCGCTTCCGCAAGACGCTGTCGCGCGGACTTGCCATCCTCGATGAGAAGAGCGCGTCCTTGAAGAAGGGCGACATGTTCGACGGCGACGTCGCCTTCACGCTCTACGATACCTACGGCTTCCCGCTGGACCTGACGCAGGACGCGCTGAAGTCGCGCGGCATCGGCGTCGACCAGGCGGCGTTCTCTGATGCGATGGAGCGTCAGAAGGCCAAGGCGCGCGAGTCCTGGAAGGGTTCTGGCGAGGCGGCTTCCGAAGCGATCTGGTTCCCGCTGCGTGAGAAGCTGGGTGCGACCGAATTCCTCGGCTACGAGACCGAGAGCGCCGAAGGCGTGGTTTCCGCGCTGGTCAAGGACGGCAAGGAGGCGGACAGCCTCAAGGCCGGCGAGACCGGCGCGATCGTGCTGAACCAGACACCATTCTATGCGGAATCCGGCGGCCAGGTCGGCGACACCGGCGTGCTGCTCGGCGAGGGCGGCATCAAGGTCCGCATCACCGACACGCAGAAGAAGCTCGGCGATCTCTTCGTCCATATCGGCACGGTCGAGAGCGGCGAAGTGAAGCTCGGCACCGCGCTCCAGCTCGAGGTGGATCATTCGCGTCGTGCGTCGATCCGCGCCCACCACTCGGCGACGCACCTCATCCACGAGGCGCTGCGCCAGGTGCTCGGCGACCACATCGCTCAGCGCGGCTCGATGGTCGCGCCCGACCGGCTGCGCTTCGACTTCGTGCATCCGAAGCCGATCACGGCCGAGGAGCTCGCCCGCGTCGAGGACATCGCCAACGACGTGGTGCTGGAGAACGACGAGGTCACCACGCGTATCATGGGCGTCGATGAAGCCCGTGAGGCGGGGGCGCGCGCCCTGTTCGGCGAGAAATATGGCGACGAGGTCCGCGTCGTCTCGATGGGCAGGACCGCACGCGAGCGCGGCGCCAACACGCTCGGCTGGTCGGTCGAGCTCTGCGGCGGCACGCATGTGAAGCGGACCGGCGACATCGGTCTGATCACGCTCACGAGCGAGAGCGCGGTCGCCTCAGGCGTGCGCCGCATCGAGGCGCTGACCGGCAATTATGCGCGCAAGCACGCCAATGACACCATGGCGCTGGCGAAGATTGCGGCGAACGAGCTGCGCACCTCCATCGACGACGTGCCGGCGCGCATCGCCGCGCTGATGGAGGAACGCAAGAAGCTCGAGCGCGAGCTCTCCGACGCGCGCAAGAAGCTCGCGATGGGCGGCGGCGCGTCATCGAGCAACGGCGCGGCGGCGGGCGTGCGCGAGGTCGGCGACGTCAAGCTGATGGCGCGCGCGGTCGAGGGCATCGAGATGAAGGATCTCAAGAGCCTTGCCGACGACGGCAAGAAGCAGATCGGCTCCGGCGTCGTCGCTATCGTCGGCGTCACCGAGGACGGCAAGGCCGGTGTCGTGGTCGGCGTGACACAGGATCTGACCGCGCGCTTCAACGCCGTGAACTTGGTGCGCATCGCGTCCGAAGCGCTCGGCGGCAAGGGCGGCGGCGGCCGGCCCGACATGGCGCAGGCCGGCGGCCCTGACGGCGCCAATGCGGCCGCGGCGCTCTCGGCGATCGAAAAGGCGATGGCAGGCGCTTAAAACCCCGTATCCCCCGTTCGGCGAGGACGGGGTCGGCATGATGCTTCCTCGGACACAAGTGTCGTCGTTGCGAGGAGCTCGCGACAAAATTGCAGAGCTATTTTGCGCTGATGCGATGGAGCAATCCAGTGTCCGCCGTGGAGGCAGTCTGGATTGCTTCGCTTCGCTCGCAATGACGGTTGAGGCGAGACGCCAGCTTACGCTGCCAGCGCCTTCGTGAGGTTCTCGGCGACCTTGTCGAGAAAGCCGGTGGTCGAGAGCCAGCGCTGGTCGGCGCCGACCAAGAGTGCGAGATCCTTGGTCATGTAGCCGGCTTCGACGGTGTCGACGCAGACCTTCTCCAGCGTGTTCGCGAACTTGGCGAGCTCGGCATTGTTGTCGAGCTTGGCGCGATGCGACAGGCCGCGCGTCCAGGCGAAGATCGAGGCGATGGAATTGGTTGAGGTCTCCTTGCCCTTCTGGTGCTCGCGGTAGTGGCGGGTCACCGTGCCGTGGGCGGCTTCGGCTTCCACCGTCTTGCCGTCGGGGGTGAGCAGCACCGAGGTCATCAGGCCGAGCGAGCCGTAGCCCTGCGCAACCGTGTCGGACTGCACGTCGCCATCGTAATTCTTACAGGCCCAGACGTAGCCGCCGGACCATTTCAGCGCCGAGGCCACCATGTCGTCGATCAGGCGGTGCTCATAGGTCAGGCCCTTGGCGTCGAATTCCTTCTTGAACTCGCGGTCGAAGATATCCTGGAAGATGTCCTTGAAGCGGCCGTCATAGACCTTCAGAATCGTGTTCTTGGTCGACAGATAGACCGGGTAGCCGCGCAGCAGGCCGTAGTTGAAGGAGGCGCGGGCGAAGTCGATGATGGAGTCATCGAGATTGTACATCTCCATGGCGACGCCGGCGCCCGGCGCCTTGAACACTTCCTTCTCGATCACGGTGCCGTCCTCGCCGACGAACTTCAGCGAGAGGGTGCCCTTGCCCGGGAACTTGATATCCGTGGCGCGGTACTGGTCGCCATAGGCGTGGCGGCCAATGATGATCGGCTTGGTCCAGCCGGGAACGAGACGCGGCACGTTCTTGCAGATGATCGGCTCGCGGAAGATCACGCCGCCGAGGATGTTGCGGATGGTGCCGTTCGGCGACTTCCACATCTGTTTGAGATTGAACTCCTTCACCCGGGCTTCATCAGGGGTGATGGTGGCGCACTTGACGCCGACGCCGACCTTCTTGATCGCCTCGGCGGCGTCGATGGTGACCTGATCGTTGGTGTGGTCGCGGTATTCCATCCCCAGGTCGAAATAGAGCAGCTCGACGTCAAGGAACGGGTTGATCAGCTTGTCCTTGATGTACTGCCAGATGATCCGGGTCATCTCGTCGCCATCGAGTTCGACGACGGGATTGGATACCTTGATTTTTGCCATGATCGGGGAAGCCTCTTGGGAACGGCGCTTTGGGCGCGCCACGGGAATATCCGGCGCCTCTTAGCACCGCCGCGCGGCGGGCGAAAGCCAAGGGATTATGCACTTTTAGCCCATCCAGCTTGCGCAGACGGGAAGCGGCAGCCGGCTCCCCGGCCGGGCCGGGCTGACGTTCCAGGCGAGATTCAAAAGTCGAATCCAAGCCGTTATTTCCCTTGAGAATTCTGTCAGGACAGGCAAACGACAAGCGGCGATGCGGCCGGTCCGGTGGGCCGGCTTGAATCAACTCCTGAAGCGGCCTCTGCAAGGCCTTGAGAGACAGCGTGAAAGCGAAGTGAGATGTCGGGGACTGACAAGAGCAAAGCGGGGCTTTCCCTCGACGGTCCCATCGTGATCCTGGTCGAGCCGCAGCTCGGGGAAAACATCGGCATGGCCGCGCGCGCCATGGGCAATTTTGCGCTTGCCGCCTTGCGCATCGTCAATCCCCGCGACGGCTGGCCCAACATCGCCGCGCAGCGCGCCGCGGCCGGCGCCGACCACATTCTGGAAAAGGCCGAACTGTTCGAGACGGTGGAAGAGGCCGTCGCCGATCTCGATCTGTTGTTCGCCACCACGGCGCGGGCCCACGACCAGGCCAAGCCGGTGGTCGGGCCGGAGGCGGCAGCGGCCGAGATCTCGGGTCACATCGCCACAGGGGGCAAGGCCGGTATCCTGTTCGGCCGGGAGCGCTGGGGCCTGACCAACGAGGAGGTCGGGCTCGCCAACCGTATCATCACCTTCCCGGTCAATCCTGGCTTTGCCTCGCTCAACCTCGCCCAGGCCGTGCTGCTGGTCGGCTATGAATGGTTCAAGCGCGCCACGTCAGGCGAGCTGCCGCACGGCATGCCCGAGCGCTCCGAACGCGCCTCGCAGCACCAGATGCAGGCCTTCTTCGACAACCTCGTGCGCGAGCTCGACAAGGTGGAATTTTTGCGCCCGGCCGAGAAGCGGGACACCATGCTGGTCAACCTGCGCAACATCTTCACCCGGATGGAGCCGACCAAGCAGGACATGCACACGCTGCACGGCGTGGTGATGGCGATCGCGGAAGGCCGCAAGGGCCCGGCCAAGGGCGGCGTGCTCGACGGCGAGCAGGCGACGCGCCTGCGCGCGCTCTTGGCCGAGCACGGGCAGGGCGGCAGCGTGCCTGACAGCGGCTCGACTGTGCGCGGGCTCGCGCGCCTGCTCCGCCGCAACCCGACCGACGCCGAGCGCCTGCTGTGGCAGGCGCTGACCCGCGACCGCCGCTTCGCCGGCCAGTTCAAGCGCCAGACCCCAGTGGGGCGGCACATTCCCGACTTCGTCTCCTTCCCGCACCGGATCGCGATCGAGCTGGTCAACGCGGGCGAAGGGGAAGCCATTGCGGCAGATCGCGCGTCGCGGCAGGCTTGGCTGGAGGCGCGGGATTATCGCGTGCTGGAGATCCGGGCGGCGGACGTGGAGCGCGATCTGGAGGCGGAGCTGGTGCGGCTGCAGGGGCTGATGTCGGAAGGATCGAGCGCTTCGTAGCAGGTAGCCTCAGACAGGGTGCCACCATCGAACAAAGACTATTGGCTGCTTCGTCGAGCAACGTCTTCGATAACGTTGCTCTTATCGCAGTCGCTGGAGAACGCGCGGAGAGGACATCATCGACGAGCGGGCGGTCAGGCGGATTCACGGACTTGCCGTCACGAGAGGCGCCGCCATGAAGCGCTAGCCTCATTTATTGGCACGCTTCGTGCCTCCCAAAGCGGCAGGCCCGGCACAATGCCGAACCAAGAGGAGACCCTGACATGAAACGCGAAGACCTCACCGAAAAGCTGCTCGACATCAAGCGCGAGAAGGGCTGGAGTTGGAAATACATCTGCGAGAAGATCGGCGGCTATTCCGAAGTGCTGATAACGGGCGCGATCCTCGGCCAGATGAAATTGACAAAACCGCAGGCCGCCAACGCCGGCGAGCTGTTCGGCCTGTCGAAGGCGGAAGTTGCGATGCTCAACGAGGTGCCGATGCGCGGCACCGGCACGCCGATGCCGCCGACCGATCCCCTGATCTATCGCTTCTACGAAATGGTGATGGTGAACGGCCCGGCCTGGAAGGCGCTGATCGAGGAAGAGTTCGGCGACGGCATCATGTCGGCGATCGACTTCGACATGGGAATCGAGCGCGTCGCCAACCCGAAGGGCGACCGCGTCAAGATCACCATGAGCGGCAAGTTCCTGCCGTACAAATATTACGGCGCCAGCGGTAACGTGCCGGAATACGGCTTCAAGGAGGGGTGATTCAGCTCTGTCATTCCAGACGCCGCGCCAGCGGCGATCCGGAATTCCGAGATTCTCAGGTGCGCACTTGCGCACCTGAGTTCGGACCTGCGGACCGCCCCGGAACGATGGTGTGTGTGGATGCGCCTCGCGTCTACTTTCCCGCCTTCACCTCGGCGGCCGCCACTGCGAGCAATTCGCTCATCTTGGCGCGAATCGCCTGCTCGGTGACGGCAACGTTCTTGGCGGCGAAATCGGCCATGATCTTGCGCAGGACGTCGGCATCGCCGGCCTCCTCGAAATCCGCCGCGACCACCTCCTTGGCATAGGCAGTGGCGGCATCGCCGGTGATGCCGAGCTTTTCCGCCGCCCACAGGCCGAGCAGCCGGTTGCGGCGGGCCTCTGCCTTGAATTTCTGCTCCTCGTCGAGGGCGAACTTCTTCTCGAAACCTTCCTGCCGCTTGTCGAACTCGCTCATGCCTTGTTCCAAATCCCTCTGAATGGAGCGGAGCCTTCCGTTGCGGCGCCCCGACTGCATGCCTACATAGATAGCAGATATCGGCAAAACAACGGGCCGTTAAGCCGCAGTCAAGGCGGTATAAGTCGGCGTCGGATGGACCGGATCGATTGTGCTGGGACAGCCAATCGGATAGGTTGCCTGAAGGTTTGGTTCCTGTTCTGTTTCCAGAGGTTCCAGGCCGTTCACGGCAGCTCCGCTGTGGGTCGTAATCCTAGTCAACCGGAGCACACCAGATTCATGGATTTCAACAAAACACGGTACATCCCAATGAGCCGTCGGCGTCGCATTTATGAAGGCAAGGCAAAGGTTCTCTATGAAGGCCCGGAGCCCGGTACCCTGATCCAGCACTTCAAGGATGACGCCACCGCGTTCAATGCGAAAAAGCATCAGGTGATCGAGGGCAAGGGTGTCCTCAACAACCGGATCTCGGAGTACCTGTTTCAGCACCTCAACGACATCGGGGTGCCGACCCATTTCATCCGCCGGCTCAACATGCGCGAGCAGTTGATTCGCGAGGTCGAGATCGTGCCGCTGGAAGTGGTGGTGCGGAACGTTGCCGCCGGCTCGCTGTCGCAGCGCCTCGGCATCGAGGAGGGCACCCAACTGCCCCGTTCGATCATCGAGTTCTACTACAAGAATGACCAGCTCAACGACCCCATGGTGTCGGAAGAGCACATCACTGCGTTCGGCTGGGCGACGCCGCAGGAGATCGACGACATCATGGCGCTCGCCATCCGCGTCAACGATTTCCTCACCGGCCTCTTCCTCGGCATCGGCATCCGCCTCGTCGACTTCAAGATGGAGTGCGGCCGCCTGTTCGAGAACGAGATGATGCGGATTATCGTCGCCGACGAGATCTCGCCGGACTCCTGCCGTCTATGGGACATCAAGTCGAACGAGAAGCTCGACAAGGACCGCTTCCGCAGAGACCTTGGCGGCCTGCTCGAGGCCTATACCGAAGTCGCAAAGCGCCTCGGCATCCTCATGGAGAACGAGCGTCCGCAGGGCTCCGGCCCAGTGCTGGTGAAAAGCTGAAAGAGGATCTTTGACGTGAAGGCACGTGTTACCGTTACCTTGAAAACGGGTATCCTCGATCCGCAAGGCAAGGCCATCGAAGGCGCGCTGAAGTCGCTCGGCGTCGACGGCATCGCCAGCGTCCGGCAAGGCAAGGTGTTCGACATCGAGCTCGCCGGCGCCGACAAGGCCAAGGCGGAAGCCGCGCTGAAGGAAGCCGCCGACAAGCTGCTGGCGAACACCGTGATCGAGAATTATCGGGTCGAGATCGTCTAATGCGCGTGCCGCTCACAGCCATCCCACGCTGCGAAAACGCCAGTACAGCGCGCCGCATGCCGTCAGCATCACGCCGAGCAGCATGTAATAGCCGTATTCCCATTCCAGCTCCGGCATGTGCTTGAAGTTCATGCCGTAGATGCCGGCGAGGGCAGTCGGGATGGCGATGATCGCGAGCCAGGAGGCGAGCTTCTTGGACACCGCCGTCTCCTGCGCCTGGCCGACCAGCAGGCTCGCCTCGAAGGCGAAGGCCAGCACCTCGCGCATGGAATCGATGCGCTCCTGGATGTTGCGGACGTGGTCCGTGACGTCGCGGAACAGCGGCTGCATGGCTTGGCGCACCATGGCGAGTTCGTCGTGCTCCAGCCGGCGGCAAACCTCCACCAGCGGGCCGATCGCGGTCCTGAGCCGCAACAGGTCGCGGCGCAGCATGTAAAGCCGCTCGATCTGCGCCTTGCTGATCGGCTTGGAGAGCACGTCGTCCTCGATGGCCTCGACTTCATCGTGAATGCTTTCGAGCACGGGCGAGTAATTGTCGACGATGAAATCGAGGATGGCGTAGAGGATGTAATCCTCGCCGCGCGCCAGCGCCCGCGGGCAGCTTTCGCAGCGTTCGCGTACCGGCGTGTAGGAGGTCGAAGCGCCGTGGCGCACCGACACCAGATAGCCTTCGCCGACGAAGATGTGCGTCTCGCCGAAGGCGATGCGGCCCTCGATCAATTGCGCGGTGCGCGCGACGATGAACAGAGCCTCGCCATATTGCTCGATCTTGGGCCGCTGATGGGCGTGGTTGGCGTCCTCGATGGCGAGCTCGTGCAAATCGAACTGCTTCTGCACGGCGCCGAGGAGCGCCATGTCGGGTTCGTGCAGGCCGATCCAGACCACGTGTCCGGGCTTGGCCCGCCAGCTCGAGGCCTCGCTGATGGCGATATTGGCAACGCGGCGGCCGTCGACATAGGCGCCGGCCGCGACGACGCCCTCGGCGGACACCGGTTCGGCAGGAGATGCGGACAGCGACGGGACGTTCATGGCTTCAATCCCGGGCAATTCGAGCGGCCAAACCGCATGCGGCCATGGCCTGTGTACAAGGCCCTTTGCCGAGGCTAGCACTGGTAAAATCCCCGTCAAATCGTTATGTCTCTTGGCGAATTGGCCCTCCCTGCCATCTCGATTCCAGCCACCGTCGGAACATTACGCCATGAAAGCCGCCATCCTCGTCTTTCCCGGAATCAACCGCGAGCGCGACATGGCGCGTGCCTTGAGGCTGATCTCCGGCCGCGAGCCCGTGATGGTGTGGCACGCCGAGACTTCACTGCCTGCGGGCACCGACCTCGTGGTGGTGCCGGGCGGCTTCTCCTATGGCGACTATTTGCGCTGCGGCGCGATCGCGGCGCGCGCGCCCGTAATGGACGCGGTGCGCGACTATGCAGCCAAGGGCGGCCTCGTGCTCGGCGTCTGCAACGGTTTCCAGATCCTCTGCGAATCCGGCCTGTTGCCGGGCGTCTTGATGCGCAATGCGCGGCTGAAATTCATCTGCCACGACGTGCATCTGCGGGTCGAGCGTTCCGACACGCCGTTCACCCGCGGCTACAATGCCGGGCAGGTGATCCGCGTGCCCGTCGCGCATGGCGAGGGCAATTACGAGGCGGACGAAGAGACTATCAAGCGGCTCGAAGGCGAGGGGCGGGTGCTCTATCGCTACTGCTCCCCTGAGGGCGTGGTTGATGAGACCCATAACATCAACGGCGCGGCGCATTCCATCGCCGGCATCGTCAACGACAAGGGCAACGTGCTCGGCATGATGCCGCATCCGGAAAACCACGTCGAAGACATCATGGGCTGCACTGACGGCCGCGGCCTGTTCGCCGGCCTCGTCCAGCATTTGGAAAAAGCCGCGTGATCTGGTTCGTGCTGAAGCGCTCGCTCGCCGCGCTCGCGGCGCTGTCGTTCGCGACCGTTGCGTTCGCGCAGGATTATCCCAAGCGTCCAATCACCATGATCGTGCCGTTCGCGGCCGGCGGCACCTCGGACGTGATCGCGCGGACCGTGGCCGAGCAGATGGGCATCGCGCTCGGCCAGACCATGGTGATCGAGAACGTCGCCGGCGCCGGCGGCTCGACGGCGCTGGCACGCGCCTCCCGCGCCGAGCCCGACGGCTACACCATCGCGATCGGCAATGCCGGCACCAACGCGGCGACCTACACGATCTATCCAAAGCTGCCGTTCACGCCGGAATCGTTCGTGCCGATCGCCATGGTGGCGAAGACGTTCGGCGTCGTCGCCGTGCGCAAGGATTTTCCGGCCAAGGACCTGAAAGAGTTCATCGCCTACGCCAAGGCCAATCCAGGCAAGATCAATCTCGGCCATGCCGGCGTCGGCTCCTCGAACTATCTGATCTGCAAGAGCTTCGTCACCGCCGCCGGGATCGACGCGACGCTGGTCGGCTATCGCGGTGCCGCGCCCGCGCTGACCGATGCGATCGGCGGCCAGATCGACGGCGTCTGCGATGCGGCCGCCTCCGTCTCGCAAGCAATCAACGACAAGCTGGTAAAGGGCCTCGTGGTCGGCTCGACCGTGCGGCTGGCCTCTTTGCCCGATCTGCCGACATCAGCCGAAGCCGGCCTAGCCGAATTCGAGGCGCAGGGCTGGAACGGCCTGTTCGCGCCCAAGGGCACCCCGCCGGCCGTGATCGCCAAGCTGAATGCCGCCGCGCGCACGGCTGTGGAATCCGACGCGGTGAAGAAGCGCTTCGCTGACCTCTCGACCGTTGCGCCCGATCCCGACGAGCACACGCCGGAAGTGCTGCAAAAGCTCGTGACGCGCGACGTGGAAAAATACCGGAAAATGCTCGCGGACGAGGCCAAGTAGCGGCCAGCCTTCGATCGACAATCATTCATTTGTTTCAGGCGGCGCAGCTATGGTTGCGCATCACTAGCGCCTGACCGAAAGTCAGCTCAATCAGGAGGGGTCGGGCTCGTCACAAAAATGGAGCGGAAGAAGGGGGCGCATCTTCCTCGTGGCGGCCGCTACGCCCCATCTCATCCCGCTCTAGCGCAGCTTCAGCCGTTCGGTCGGCACCGTCATTGCCGCAACACCGGCCATGACCAGCAGCAGACCCAGCGCGAGGTTCGACGGCACGCTCTCGCCGAGCAGCAGCACGGAGAGGCCGACGCCGATCGGGATGCGCAAATAGCCTTGGGCGTTCGTCGTGAGCGTGCCGAGCCGCCCGAGGCAGACATAGAACAGCATCAAGCCCAATGCGCTCGACACGATGCCCATGACGATGGTGGCGGTGATCGCGGTCGGCGTCGGGTGCAGCGTCCAGGGCTGGTCGATGAGAAGCGAGGGCGGCAGCAGGATGATGCCGCCGAACAGCAGCGAACCGGCCGCCACCACCATCGGGTCGTAATCGGACAGGCGCAGGCCGAAGATCGTGGCGCAGGCAAACGAGATGGTGGCGAAGAGGATCGCGACCTCCGCGATGATCTCGCGACTGAGCCCGCGCAGCGCATCGAGGCCGACGATGAGAATCGTGCCGGCAAGCCCGAGGATCGCGCCCGCGAGCTTGAGCAGCGTCGCCGGCTCGTGCCGCGTGATCAGCGATGTGATCAGGAAGGCGAAGATCGGCGTCGTCGAAGCCAGCACCACCGTGTTCGACGCCGGCACATATTGCTGCGACCAGGTGATGATCAGGAACGGAAAGGTCGAGTTGATCAATTGCTGGGTCGCGAACAGCTTCCAGGCTTTCGCGTCGGTCGGGATCGTGACGCCGCGCATCCACAGGATCGCGAACAGGAAGGCGGCCGCGATCAGCGAGCGCGCCGCGATGAAGGTGATGGGTGGGATCGTGTCCAGCGCCAGCTTGGCCAGCGGATAGGTCGAGCTCCAGCAGCAGGCCAGCGCCAGCAGCAGCGCGAAGTCGCGCCAGCTGCGTGCCCCGGTGGTGGCGATTGACGGCAACGGCGTTGATGCGGACGCCGTCGTGCGACCCGCCTCCGATGTGCTCTGCGGCACCTTGTTCTTGCTCCCCGGCGCACAAGCGCTTGACCAACTCTGGGCGAGGGAGCGTGAAAAGGGAAGGCGTCGAGCTATGCGTTTGGCTGGGGCTGCGGCTTCCGCTTCACCCGCTTGATCGTCCCGGAAAAAGTGAACAGCGGCCGTCCGTCGGAGGCCAGCTTGCCACGCAGGAAGATCAGCGAGCCGCCGGCGCGAGACACTTCGCCCACGCATTCGATCAACTCGCCCTCGCGTGCTGCATCGAGGAAGTCGCAGGCGAAATTGGTGGTCACGGCAGGCCCATCCAGCTCATGGGTGGCGATTGCAAACAGGCAATAATCGGCGAATGCCATGAAGCAGCCGCCATGGACGTTGCCGGAGCCGTTGAGGTGCTTCCTCTCCACCCGGAAGGCGCAGCGGACGCTGCCGTCCGCCTCGATCCGGTGCCAGAAGGGGCCGACATGGGATTCAAAACTGTCGCGAATCCAGGTCCGCCAGCCCTTGAATTCGCCGTCTGTGGCGACGTGGAGGTCGGGGCGGCGGGGCGGAGGGGCTTTGGTCAATTCGTGCAAGGACGTGGGCCTTCAATTGCGGGTCTTTAGCCCTTAAATCCGATCCGTCCGCGCCGTGCAATTCCTGTTCCCGCAGGTCGCCTGCCGCAAAACGTGGGACAGCGGGAAAATGCGCCACAAAGGGCTTTTCGTGAGCCCCCGATGTTCCTAAGAACGGCCAAACGCTGCCGAAAGCCCCCAATCCATGAAGAATGAACCCAAGATCACCCCAGAACTGGTTGCCGCCCACGGGCTCAAGCCCGACGAGTATGAGCGCATCCTCAAGCTGATCGGGCGGGAGCCGACCTTCACGGAACTCGGCATCTTCTCGGCGATGTGGAACGAGCATTGCTCGTACAAGTCCTCACGCATCCATTTGCGTGGTCTGCCGACCAAGGCGCCCTGGGTGATCCAGGGGCCCGGCGAGAATGCCGGCGTGATCGATATCGGGGATGGGCAGGCTGTGGTCTTCAAGATGGAGAGCCACAACCACCCGAGCTACATCGAGCCGTACCAGGGCGCGACCACCGGCGTCGGCGGCATTTTGCGCGACGTCTTCACCATGGGCGCGCGTCCGGTCGCTTGCCTCAATGCGCTGAGCTTCGGCGCGCCGGAACATCCCAAGACGCGGCATCTCGTCTCGGGCGTGGTGGCTGGCGTCGGCGGCTATGGCAATTCCTTCGGCGTGCCGACGGTCGGCGGGCAGGTGCGCTTCCACACCCGCTATGACGGCAACATCCTCGTCAACGCGATGGCCGTGGGCCTCGCCGATGCCGACAAGATCTTCTATGCGGCTGCCTCCGGCGTGAACATGCCGATCGTCTATTTGGGCTCCAAGACCGGGCGCGACGGCATTCATGGCGCCTCGATGGCGTCGGCCGAGTTCGACGACAAATCCGAGGAGAAGCGCCCGACCGTGCAGGTCGGCGATCCCTTCGCCGAGAAGCTGCTGCTCGAGGCCTGCCTCGAGATCATGGAGAAGGGCTGCGTCATCGCGATCCAGGACATGGGCGCGGCGGGCCTGACCTGCTCGGCGGTCGAGATGGGCGCCAAGGGCGACCTCGGCGTCGATCTCGATCTCGATGCGGTGCCGACGCGCGAGACCGGCATGAGCGCCTACGAGATGATGCTCTCGGAGAGCCAGGAGCGCATGCTCATGGTGCTCAAGCCCGAGAAGGAGAAAGAGGCCGAGGCGATCTTCAGGAAGTGGGGGCTCGACTTCGCTGTCGTCGGCTACACCACGCCGAGCAAGCGTTTCGTGGTCAAGCATGGCGGCGACGTCATGGCTGATCTGCCGATCAAGGAGCTCGGCGACGAGGCGCCGGTCTATGACCGCCCGCATGTCCCCTCCGCCGCGCTGCCGATCGTGCACGCCCGCGACGTGCCGGCGCCGATGGGCCTCGGTGCGGCCTTGGAGAAGCTGATCGGCACGCCGGACATGTGCAGCAAGCGCTGGATCTGGGAGCAGTACGACCACGTCATTCTCGGCAACACCATGCAGCGTCCCGGCGGCGATGCCGCCGTGGTGCGCGTGCAGGACGGGCCGAAGGGCCTGGCGCTCACTGTCGATGTCACGCCGCGCTATTGCGAGGCCGATCCGTTCGAGGGTGGCAAGCAGGCGGTGGCGGAAGCCTGGCGTAACATCACCGCGGTCGGCGGCAAGCCGCTGGCGATCACCGACAACCTCAATTTCGGCAATCCTGAACGGCCCGAGATCATGGGCCAGTTCGTCGGCTGCCTGCAGGGCATCTCGGAAGCCTGCCGTACGCTCGACTTCCCGGTCGTCTCCGGCAATGTCTCGCTCTACAACGAGACCAACGGCCGGGCGATCCTGCCGACTCCCTCGATCGGCGGCGTCGGTCTGCTCGACGATTTCACCAAGTCTGCCTCCCTGGCCTTCAAAGCCGAGGGCGAAGCGATCCTGCTGATCGGCGAGACCCATGGCTGGCTCGGCCAGTCGGTGTACCTGCGCGACATCTGCGGTCGCGAGGAGGGCGCCCCGCCGCCGGTCGATCTTAGCGCCGAAAAGCGCAACGGCGATTGCGTGCGCGGCATGATCCATGCGGGCACCGCGACGGCCGTGCACGACCTCTCCGATGGCGGTCTGCTGGTCGCGCTCGCCGAAATGGCGATGGCGAGCGGCATCGGCGCAAGACTGCTCGCAGCACCGACCGCGCTCGTTCCGCAGGCCTATTGGTTCGGCGAGGACCAGGCGCGCTATCTCGTCACCGTGCCGGAAACGGAGGCCGGCCGCGTGCTCGCCAAGATGCGCGGCTGCGAGGTGCCCTGCGTGCGCATCGGCACCACTGGTGGCGATGCGGTTGCGATCTCAGGTGAAGCGGCGGTGGCGATCGACGTGTTGCGTCAGTCGTTCGAGCGCTGGCTGCCGGAGTATATGGGCGGGAAGGTGGCCTGAGCGGCTTCCGCATACTCAGACCCGGATTACGCCTCACAACACGTGCGACGCGCCCGGAATCTTCCGCAACGCCGCAGTCAGGCCCCAGCTCAGGATCACCGTGAGCACGAAGCCGATCGCCGCCTTCGCGATCGCAGGCCACGCATAGTCGAACAGGGCGTACTGGATCCACAGCGCGATCGGATAATGCACCAGGAACATGCCGTAGGCATCCGCCTGCATGCGGTCGAGCAGGGTCGACCCCGGCGCCTTCGAATGCAGGAAGAAGGCGAGAATCGCGAGCAGGATCGAGGCCGAGAACAGCACGACGAAGGTGCCGTAGAACACATGATACCAGTGCGGCAGCCGATCCGGATTCCCGAGGATCTCACGCTTGATATAGATCATGCCCCACATCAGGCAGTAGGGGATCAGCGTGACGACCACCCACAGCCAGCGGGTTTTCGGCAACTGGCCCTCGGCGCTGAGCACACCGCGGTCGAAGTTCGCCGCACCGACGCTGACGCCTATGAAGAAATACGCGAAATAGAGCAGGATGCGGCTCGCCTGCACCGAGAACGGCCCGAACTCGAACCACTTGTTGGCCCCGAAATAGACCAGCGCCGGCACGTAGACGATGACACTGATGGCCGCGAGCAGCAGCCAGAATAGGGCCGGCTGCTCGAAACCGCGCACCGAGATGCGGTTGACCGGATCGACCAGATGCGCCGAGACCCGGTAGAGCAGGCTCGCCGTCAGGTCGAACGCCAGCAGCACCCAGACGAACCAGATCGGGCCGCTCGGCCACGGGCCCGCCGTCACCGTCTTCCACCAGAACGAAGCGAAGGTCAGCTCCGGCTCCTGCCGCAGCGCGATCGCGTAATAAGCGAGCGGAATGACGGTGAAGGCCGCGATCACGAACGGCAGCCCGAGGCGCAACAGGCGGTCGCGGAGAAAGACTGACGGCGCCTTGCGCGCGATGCCCGGCCAGGTGAACAGTCCCGACAGGAAGAAGAACATCGCCATGAAGAAGCTGTCAGTGGCGAGCACGATCACGTCGAAGCCGGCCCAGGAGGCCGGATCGGTGTGACCGAAATGCGTGTAGGGGATCACCGCGTGATGCAGCAGCACGACCAGCGTCAGGAAGGTGCGGGCGCGATCGAGCGACAAATTGCGCGCCTTGCTCTTGGGCGCAGCATGCGCCTCCGCGCCGATCGTCGCTGAATGTGACATCGTGATCATCGTTGCCCCGCGCTCCCGCTCCCGGTGCGGACTGTGCCGCCGGGAACCAGATTCATCAAGGGCCCTTTGGGCCGCCCCCAGTCATAGGAACCAGTTCCGCGCAGCGAAGTTAGCGTTCGCGAAAAAGGTGTGAGGGCCGCGAGGGGGCGGCACCAATTCGGAGGCGGCGATGACGATCCTGAAGTGGGCGCTGATCTTCTTACTTGTCTCGATCGTGGCCGGTGTGCTCGGCTTCACCGGCATTTCGGCCGCCTCCGCCGATATCGCCCGCTTCCTGTTCTACGTCTTCGTCGTGATCTTCCTGGTGCTGCTAATATTGGGGCTCACGATCTTCAGGGCGTAGCCCCGCGGCATCCATGCTTACACTCGTCATGGCCGGCGACGAGCCCGGCCGTGACGGCGGCGTCTAGCCAGGGCTAGCCCACTTCCTCGATCTTCACCTTGTCCGGATAGAAGGCGAGATGGCCGGAAATCTCCGTCATCGCGGGGAAGGGCGTCTCGTAGGTCCAGATCGCATTGTCCAGCGTCTTGCCATCGGCCTTGATGCTGTAATAGCTCGCGTCGCCCTTGTACGGGCAGTGGGTGACGCGGTCGGTGCGCTCGAGCAGCGCCATATTGGCGTCCTCCCGCGGTACATACTGCACCGCCGGATATTTGGCCTCCTTTAGAGTCAGCGCCTTGCTGGTCTCGGCAATCACGATGTCGCCGGCCGTGACGCGGACGCGCCGGGGATTTTGGGTGATGGTGATGGGGTGGTCGGGCCCTGGAAGCTTCATGATGTCACGCCTTTTCGATCAACCTGCCGCGCGCGGCACTTTGTCGTGCCTTCCTGTTGCGATCAGGGATATAGTGCCGGACGGCGTGACGGTGAAGGCCGTCCACGCTAAGTTTGGCCGTGCCGGTGAGGGGACCCCGGCAAGCGATTCGAGACCAGAAGGAGCAAGACCCGAAATGCCCATGGACGCCCACGATATCGAGGCGATGATCAAGGCAGCGATCCCCGATGCCGAGGTGACCATCCGAGACCTCGCCGGCGACGGCGATCACTATGCCGCGACCGTGATCTCTGAATCCTTCCGCGGCAAGTCCCGCGTCCAGCAGCACCAGATCGTGTATCAGTCCCTGCGCGGGCAGATGGGCGGCGTCCTGCACGCCCTGGCGCTGCAAACCGGGGTACCTGGCGGACCCGGGGCGCCGGGCACCTGATCTGAACGGCACCTGATCTCGGCGCGACGGGGGACGATGATGGCTGCGGACAACCCGCGCGGCGCAATGTTTCGCGTCATCGGTCCGAACCAGCACGGCCGCGTCACCAATGCCGAGCTGTTCTTCGACCTCGTCTTCGTCTTTGCCGTCACGCAAATCTCCCACACGCTGCTGCACCATTTCACGCCGCTCGGCGCGGTCCATGTCGCGGTGCTGTTTCTGGCGGTGTGGTGGGTGTGGGTCTACACCGCCTGGGTCACCAACTGGCTAAATCCCGAGCTGACGCCGGTCCGCATCCTGCTGTTTGCGATGATGCTGGGCGGCCTCGTGCTGTCGACGACCATCCCAACCGCCTTCGAGGGCCGGGGCCTGTGGTTTGCGATTGCCTATGCGGCCATGCAGGTCGGACGCACGGCGTTCTGGCTGTTCGCGACCCCGCATCATCGCACCGCGGTGCGGCACAACGCTATTCGCATCCTGACCTGGCTCTCGCTCTCCGCTGTGTTGTGGATCGCAGGCGGCTTGTCCGAGGGAGACACCCGGCTATGGCTGTGGATCGCAGCAGTGACCTGGGAGTACATCTCGCCGGCCGCACGCTTCTGGGTCCCGAAGCTGGGCTTCTCGTCGGTCGAGGCCTGGGCCGTCGAAGGCGCGCACATGGCCGAGCGCTGCTCTTTGTTCGTCATCATCGCGCTTGGCGAAGCCGTCGTCGTCAACGGCGCCACTTTTGCTGAGCTGACCTGGACCGCGGGCAACATCCTCGCCTTCGTCTCGGCCCTGGTCGGCGCCATCGCGATGTGGTGGGTCTATTTCCACAAGGGCGCGGAGGCCGGCTCCGAGCGCATCTCCAAGTCCACCGAATCCGGGCGGCTGGCGCGGCTCGCCTACACCTATCTGCACATGCCGATCGTCGCCGGCATCATCCTGACCGCGGTCTCGGACGAGCTGGTGCTGAAGCATCCCACTGGTCATTCCGACCTGCGGATCATCCTGAGCACGATCGGCGGGCCGCTGGTATTCCTGGTCGGCACCATCCTGTTCAAGCACGCCATTCGCGGCTTCCTTCAGCTCTCCCACGGCATCGGCATCATCCTGCTGCTGGTGCTGTGGTGGTTCGCCGCCGACCTCTCGCCGCTCTGGCTGTCGGTCGCGACGTCCGTGATCATGATTGTCGTTGCGGTGTGGGAATCGGTGTCGCTCGGGTCGGCAACCGAGGCCTAAGCGCGGAAGGCCTAGTCGGCGACCTCCAGCGCGTGCACCGAGAACATCTTGGCCGCATCGGTCCAGCTGTCGCGCACGCGCCAGCCTGCGTCTTGCGCCAACGCAGCAAAGCGCTCGAGGCTGTATTTGTAGCTGTTCTCGGTGTGGATGCTCTCACCGGCGCGGAACGAGAAGCTGGTGCCGAGCAGGCGCACGGTCTGGCTCTTCTTGCTGATCAGGTGCATCTCGATCCGATGACGCTCGCGATTGTAGATCGCGCGATGGGTGAACGCGGAGAGATCGAAATTGCCGCCGAGCTCGCGATTGATGCGGACCAGCACATTGAGGTTGAAGCGCGCGGTGACGCCGGCGGCATCGTTATAGGCATCAAAGAGCACCCGCTCGTCCTTCTCGAGATCGGCGCCGATGATCATCTGCGCGCCGCGGCCGAGGATCTTGCGTGCGCTCTTCAGGAAGCCCTCGGCTTCCTGCGGCTCGAAATTGCCGATGGTCGAGCCAGGGAAGAAGCCGACCTTGGACATGGACGCGACCGCCCTGGGCAGCTCGAACGGCGTGGTGAAGTCGGCCGCCACCGGGTGGATGCCGAGCGCGGGAAAATCCCGCTTCAAGCCGTTCGCCTGCGCCTTCAGGAAATCGCCGGAGATGTCGACCGGCACATAGGCTGCAAACTTGCAGTGGTTCAACAGCAGCCGGACCTTCGTGGTCGCGCCGGCGCCGAACTCGACCAGGGCCGCATGCTCTGGGATGATCTTCGCGATCTCGCTGCCGCGCTCTTTCAGGATCGATAGCTCGGTGCGCGTCGGATAATATTCCGGCAGGCGCGTGATCGCCTCGAACAATTCCGATCCGGTCGCATCGTAGAAATATTTCGGCGACAGTTTTTTCGGCTGCTGCGAGAGATTCTCGATCGCCTCGCGGGCGAAGGCAGTCGTCTGCTCGTCGGGGAGATGGGCTTCGGCCAAAGCGCTGGCGTGCACATTCATGATACTCTCCTGAACGCGCTGTCCGGCGCGCATTTGTCGTCGGAAGTTTTTTTACTCGTAGCCGGCAAGCCGCAGCCCCGTGAACTGCCAGCGGTGGTGCGGATAGAAGAAGTTGCGATAGGTGATACGGCTGTGGCCTTCGGGAGTTGCAAGCGAGGAGCCGCGCAGCACCAACTGGTTGACCATGAATTTTCCGTTGTATTCGCCGAGCGCGCCTTCGACGGCGCGGTAGCCGGGGTAGGGCGCGTATGAAGAGCGGGTCCATTGCCAGACAATGCCGAAAGCATCGTTGAGCTGGCCCGTGCGGGCCGCGACCTCCCATTCTATCTCGGTCGGCAGGTGCTTTCCGGCCCAGCGCGCGAACGCATCCGCCTCGTAATAGCTGACGTGGCAGACCGGCGCGTTCGGATCGATCGGCTTGAGGCCGGCCAGCGTCATCACGTGCCAGGCGCCATCGACCTCGCGCCAATGGCCCGGAGCGTCCCAGCCCTCGTTGCTCACGGTGGCAAAACCGTCCATCAGCCACAGCGTTGCGGTCCGGTAGCCGCCGGCGCGCATGAAGGCGAGCCATTCGCCGTTGGTGACGAGATGGCGGGCGATCTTGACCGGGCCGACGAGGGCGCGATGCGGCGGCTTCTCATTGTCGAAATGGAAGCTGTCGTCGACGTGGCCGACGGTGTGGATGCCCTCGTTCAGCGTCAGCCAGTCCTCGCCGCCCCGGGTCGCGGCCGGGAAACGCCAGTTCGCATCGTAGGCCGGCGAGACCGGGTTTTGCGCGAAGGCGTGCAGGATGTCGGTGAACATCAATTCCTGATGCTGCTGCTCGTGATTGAGCCCGACCTCGACCAGCGGTGCGATCTCGCGCAGCTTGTCCCAGCCGGCCTCGCGGAAGAATTTGACGACGGCCGCATCGACATAGTTGCGATAGGCGCCGACCTGGTCGGCGCTGGGACGGGTGATATCGCCGCGGCGATGCCGGGCATGACGCGGGCCGGCGCTGACGTAATAGGAATTGAACAGGAACGCGAAATCGGGGTGGAAGGGCCGGTAATCAGGACAGTGCTCGCCGAGCAGGAATTGCTCCCAAAACCAGGTGGTATGCGCGCGGTGCCATTTCGTCGGGCTCGCATCGGGCATGGACTGGATCTGTTGGTCCTCCGGCGACAGGGGGGCGGCGCGGCGCTCGGTCTCGTCGCGGACGGTCAGAAACGCGTCTTGAAGCCGCTGGGCGAACTTGCCCGGATCGGAGGACAGCGACGAAAGCTGGGGGGCGGCCGTAGCGGAGGCTGGTTTCGTCACGGTTTTCTCCAGACAGGACAAGAGAACGTTGTTCGCGTTTCCCGGTTCCATGACCAGGGTTCGTCCTAGATAGGGGCTCCGTTACGGTATGAAAGTCCTCCCCGGCGATGATATTGTTGTCATCAGCCTATGGACCGGCGCGGTTCAGACCGGCCGCCGCCGACCGTTCGCCGCCATTTTACTTTGGATGCACAACGGTTTGGGCTACATATATGACAGATATCGGGTTAGATCGGCTGAGCCGGCCCGACGTGAAAGAAGGGCTCCGCCCCAGAAGGACACGGATATGAGCATCGAGGAATTCATCGCCAACGAAGTGAAGTCGAACGACGTGGTTCTGTTCATGAAGGGCACGCCGCAATTTCCGCAGTGCGGGTTCTCCGGCCAGGTCGTCCAGATCCTCGACCACATCGGCGTCGGCTATAAAGGCCTCAACGTCCTCGAATCCGCCGAGCTGCGCAACGGCATCAAGGAATACTCGAACTGGCCGACCATCCCGCAGCTCTATGTGAAGGGCGAGTTCGTCGGCGGATGCGATATCGTCCGCGAGATGTTCCAGGCCGGCGAATTGCAGCAGCTCCTCTCCGAGAAGGGCGTCGTCGTCGCGGCTTGATGCATGGCCCGGCTGACGCGCCGGATCGGCGGCGCCGAGCTCGAGGTCATCGTTGCCGACATCACCACGCTCGGCGTTGACGCCATCGTCAACGCCGCAAATTCGTCTCTCCTTGGTGGAGGCGGTGTCGACGGGGCGATCCACGACGCTGCCGGTCCCGAGCTTCTCGCCGAATGCCGGACGCTCGGAGGATGCCCGACCGGCGATGCCAAGATCACCAAGGGCTATCTTCTGCCTGCGCGCCATGTGATCCATGCGGTCGGCCCCGTCTGGCACGGCGGGGGCCGCGGCGAGGCGGAGGCGCTGCGCTCGTGCTATCGGCGCGCGCTTGAGCTCTGTCAGGCCAACGGGCTGACTTCGCTGGCCTTCTCCGCGATCTCCACCGGCGTGTATCGTTTCCCGGCTGACCAGGCCGCGACGATTGCAGTTCATACGACCATCGACACGCTGCCGGCCACGCCCTCGGTCACCCGCGTCATATTCTGTTGTTTCTCGGAGAGAAGCGCCGCTCTTCACACGGCCGTTCTGGCGCGATACGGCAGCCCTTGTGCCTGACAACGCGGTCGGTACACTCCGCGGGCCATGTTCCGGGGAGGGGATATGATTTCACGATCAGGATTGCGTGCGCTGGTCTGCGGCGCGCTGATGTCGCTTGGCCCCGTGTCGCTGGCGCGGGCGGAGGGCATTTACGAGATTCCAGCCGGCGCGCATTTCAACCAGGACAAGCTCGCGAGGATCAGCGAGTTCTTCAAGAACGAAGTCGCTACCGGCAAGATCGCCGGCGCGACCGTGCTGATCAAGCAGCACGGTAAGCCGGTCTTTCACGAAGCGTTCGGCGTTCAGGACGTGGTCAGCAAGGCCCCGATCACCGATAAGACGATCTTCCGCCTGTTCTCGATGACCAAAGCGATTACCTCGGTGGTCGCGATGCAATTGGTCGAGGAGGGCAAGATCAAGCTCGACGATCCCGTCGCGAAATACATCCCGTCCTTCGCCAATGTGAAGGTCGGCGTCGAGAAGAAGGCCGAAGACGGCAGCAGGTCGCTCGAACTGGTGTCGCCCAACCGGCCGATGACCGTGCTCGACCTGATGCGCCACACCTCGGGCATCACCTATGGCTTCTACGGCGACAGCCTGGTGCGAAAAGCCTATCGGGAGGCGAATATCTATGCCGGCGATTTCGACCTTGCCGAGTTCGCCGAGCGGATCGCAAAACTGCCGCTGCACAACCAGCCGGGTGCACTCTGGCAATATGGCCATTCCACCGACGTGCTGGCGCGCGTGATGGAGATCGCGGCCGGCAAGCCGCTGATCGATATCATGCGGGAAAAGCTGCTCGATCCGCTCGGCATGGTCGATACCGGGTTCTTCGTCACCGACCCGGAGAAGCAGAAGCTGCTGGCGAAGCCGGTGCCGAACGACGGCGATTTCCGGGTCGGCCGGATCAACGATCCAACAGTCGTCAAGAAGATCCAATTCGCCAGCGGCGGCATGGTCACGACCATGGCCGACTATGAGCGCTTTGCGCAGATGCTACTCAACGGCGGCAGCCTCCACGGCAAGACCATTCTCAAACCCGAGACCTTCAAGCTGATGGTGACCGATCAGGTCGGACCAGGCTCCGGCGTCGAGCGCGACTACTTCTACTTTCCCGGTGACGGTTTTGGCTTCGGCCTCGGCCTTGCCGTCCGCACTGATCCCGGCAATGCCAAGCCGCCGCCCCCGGGCAATCTCGGCGAATTGAAGTGGGACGGCGCCTCCGGCTGCTATTTCGTGATCGACCCCAAGCAGGACATGTTCTTCGTCCTCCTGGAACAGACCCCGACCGAGCGCCAGCGCGTGCAACGGACATTGAAGCAGTTGGTCTATGAAGCCATGGAGAAGTGAAGTGCGCGGGCGCCGCGCGCTGATCGCGGGGCTCGTTGTTCTGGTCGGTGCCTTCGGTGCGAAGGCCGGCTCTGAGGGACGGGCCGCGCGCAGCTTCTCGCCCGAGGGGTTGGCGAAGGTTTCCGACTACATCCGAAACGAGATCGCCACCGGCAAGATCCCCGGCGCCATCCTGCTCCTCCAGCAGCACGGCAAGCCGGTCTATTACGAAAATTTCGGCGTCCGCGACGTCGCGACCGAGATCTCGATGAGCGCGGACACGATCTTCCGGCTCTATTCGATGTCGAAGCCGATCACCTCTGTCATGGCGATGATGCTGGTCGAAGAGGGCAAGCTTTCGCTCGACGATCCCGTCTCGAAATACATTCCGGCCTTCGCCAAGATGAAGGTCGGCGTCGAGAAGAAGGCCGAGGACGGCAAGGTCGCGCTGGCGTTGGAAGCGCAGAATCGTCCCGTCACGATCAAGGACCTGCTTCGCCACACGTCGGGTCTGCCCTATGGCTATTATGGTGGCGGCATGGTGCGGGAGCTCTATGCCGAGGCCAATCTGTTCCAAAGCAATCTCAGCAATGCCGACTTCGTCGCGAAGATCACCACGCTGCCGCTGGTCGAGCAGCCGGGCACCGCGTGGGATTACGGCTTTTCCACCGACGTGCTCGGCCGCGTCATCGAGGTGGTCGCGGGAAAGACCCTGCTTCAGTTCGAGAAAGAGCGGCTGCTCGATCCGCTCGGCATGACCGAGACCGCGTTCTTCGTCGCCGATCCCGCCAAATTCCCGCGCATTGCCGAGCCGATGCCCGAGGATCGCAACATCAACCCGACCACGCCGGTTCGCGACATCAGGCGGCCGTCGAAATGGGAATCGGGCGGCGGCGGCATGGTCGGCACGGTCGGCGACTACGCCCGTTTCGCGCAGATGCTGCTCAGTGGCGGCATCTATGAGGGACGGCGTTATCTCAAGCCCGAGACGATCGCGCTGATGGCATCCGATCACATCGGACCTGAGACGAAGATCGCGCGCGACCAGAACTATTACCCGGGCGCCACCAGCGGATTCGGCCTCGGCTTCGCCGTACGTACCGCGGTGCCGCCGGGGACTTCCTGGCCGCTTGGCGAATATCGCTGGGACGGCGTCGGCGGCACATTCTTCTTCATCGATCCCGAAGACGACCTGTTCGGGATCTTCATGGTGCAGACCCCCTCGCAGCGTGGCCGGATCCAACTGGCGCTGAAGACGCTGATTTATCAAGCGATGGGGCGGTGATCGCGAGCGGTTGGTTGGTCGGCCCGTTACTCCATCTACGCGACTTTACGCCCCGCGCACGATCTCGCGCACGTATCCGATCGTCTCCTCGATCTGGCTCGCATTGACGTCGAGATGGGTGCAGGCGCGGATGCGGCCGTCCATCATCGCAAGCGTCACGCCGCGCTGGCGCAACGCTGCGACCATCTTGTCGCCGGGAATGCCGGCGCCGTCGGGCTTGAAGAACACCAGATTGGTTTCGGGCTCCTGCACCTCGATGCCTGCGATCTGCGACAGCCCGCGGGCGAGCGCGCGCGCATTGGCGTGATCGTCGGCAAGGCGCTCAACGTGATGGTCGAGCGCGTAGATGCAGGCGGCCGCACAGATGCCGGCCTGCCGCATCGAGCCGCCGAGGCGCTGCTTCCATTGCCACACCGCGTCGATGAAGACGCGTGAGCCTGCAAGCACGCCGCCAATCGGCGCGCCGAGGCCCTTGGAGAAGTCGATCCAGGCCGAATCCCATCCCGCGGTCATGTCACGCGGCGAGATTCCGCTCGCCACGGTGGCGTTGAGCAGGCGCGCGCCATCCATGTGCGTGATGAGGCCGTGCTGCTTGGCGATCGCGACGATCTCGTCGAGCGCCGCCTTCTTCCAGATCGTGCCGCCGCCGATATTGGCGGTCTGCTCGACGCTGACGACGGTCTGCGGCGGCTGATAGCGCGTGCGTGGATGCAGCGCCTTACGGAGAGTCTCCGGCGTGAACTGGCCGTTGGCGCCCTTGAGCTGCGTCACCTGGAAGCCGCCGATCGCGGCATGCGCGCCGCCTTCGCGGGCGATGATGTGCGCGGTCTCGTGCGCAAGGATCTCGTCGCCGGGACGGCAATGCACAAGCGTCGCGGTGACGTTGCACATCGTGCCCGAGGGCATGTAGACCGCCGCTTCCTTGCCGAGCAGATCCGCCACGCGCTCGCACAGCGCGTTCACCGTCGGATCGTCGCCGACCTGCTCGTCGCCGACCTCCGCCCGCGCCATCGCCTCGCGCATCGCAGCCGTCGGCTTGGTCTGCGTGTCCGAGAGCAGATTGATGCGCACCGGCGGTGCCTTGGGGTCGATGGGGGGAGGGGTGTAGAGCATCAACTTGCTCCCTGAGGGATTGGCATTCACTCGCGGTCAGCGAGTTCTAGGTGGACGCCGAGCGGCGTGACGAAACCGCAAAATAGCGATTTCTGTCTCGGTCACACGATAATCGATCAGATAAGGATAAGCGTTGACCGGCAAGCGACGGACGTATGCACGCGTGGTCTGCCGCCCTGCATAAGGATGCGGATGGGCTGAGACATCGGAGTGGCTGCCTGAACGAAAAAGGCCCCGGAAACCGGGGCCTTTAAACTTCGATCTGCCGAAACGATTAGCGCGAATAGAATTCGACGACCAGATGCGGCTCCATCTGCACCGGGAACGGCACGTCGGAGAGGTTGGGGATGCGCGTGTATTTCGCGGTCATCTTGCCATGGTCGACATCGAGATAGTCGGGCACGTCACGCTCGGGGAGCTGGCTGGCTTCGAGCACGTGGGTGAGCTGCTTGGAGGCTTCCTTGACCTCGACGACGTCGCCGACCTTGAGCTGGTAGCTCGAGATGTTGACCTTGCGGCCGTTCACCTTGATGTGGCCGTGGTTGATGAATTGGCGCGCGGCGAAGATGGTGGAAACGAACTTGGCGCGGTACACGACCGCGTCGAGACGGCGCTCCAAAAGGCCGATCAGGTTCTCGCCGGTGTCACCCTTGAGGCGGCTGGCTTCCACGTAGATGCCGTGGAACTGGCGCTCGCTGATGTTGGCGTAGTAGCCCTTCAGCTTCTGCTTGGCGCGCAGCTGCACGCCGAAGTCGGAGAGCTTGCCCTTGCGACGCTGGCCGTGCTGGCCGGGGCCGTATTCGCGGCGGTTCACGGGGCTCTTCGGGCGGCCCCAGATGTTCTGGCCCATACGACGATCGATCTTGTACTTCGCCTCACTGCGCTTAGTCATCGCGTCCTCTTCAGGTACATGGTTTGAGGAAACGCGCCCTCCTGTGTGACGGGGAAATCCCGGCACCGACAGGTCCGATCCCCAAAGCTTAAGGGACAGAACCACGGGTCGCGAAACGCTTCGCGGGCCGAAATCGGCCCGCGAGCAGGCGGCTTTTAGGGGAGTTTGGGGTTCGCTGTCAATGCGAATGGACCCGGAATCAGGTACCCACCGCCCGGATCGGCTTTGGCCCGGCCGCACGCAATTCGCCAGCGATTTCAGTGTTCAGGACCTGTTCCAGCCGGGTCAGGACCCGGGCGATCGGGGCGGCATCCGTCACCCGATGGTCCCAGCGGATCACGACATGGATGGTCTGGTCCGCCTCAACCACCCCATAGCTGACGATGAAGGGTCCCGGCGTGATGGGGTGGAGCTCGCCGCCGCCATAAGCGGCCACCGAGCTCACCGCGAAGCTGCCGAACCAATTGCCGCGCTGCCGGCCGAAATTCAGCCCCACCGCCCAAGACAGGCGTCGCAGCGGCAACGGGAGGCGGGTCGCCCGCATGATCTTGCGGTACATGGGAACCTCCTCAACCGGTGCCGTCTTGGCGCGCCGGATCTCGGCGTCGACCGCCGCCAGCGTCATGGCCTCGGGGGCCGCAATTCGCTGTGGCATCACGCATTCCTCGCCATCCTCGACGCGGGCGACCGCCACCAGTGCCACGCTCCTGGGCAGTTCATAGAGGGCTGGCCGGGGCCATTTGGCGTAGAGCGTGCGGAGGATCGGCTCCTCACTTGCAACCAGGGCGAAAGCCTTCACGAACATCGCTGCCCAGCCGGCGCGCGCCGTTGCGCCCGCGCGAGCTTCCAGCAGAGGGCGGACGTTGAGCGAACGGGATAGCGAAACGAAGGGCACGCCCATCGAAGCGTGCATGAGGTCGCAGATCAGACGGCGCCGCAGGGAGATGGTCTTGGGCGTCCCGCGCATTGGTCTCCGGGTCCTGGGGATCAAAGATGAAAGTATGTGCAGCGAGTGGGTCGTCCGCTCGCCGCGTGCTCTAGCACGAACCAACGGGTTTGGACCCGGTCGGTTCGCCGCATCAGGGTGCCGGCGACGCCAGCGGCTTGGTTTTGTCGACGACGTAAATTCCAAGCACTTTCAATGATTTGTCACCATGGGTCTTGGCGTCGTGCACGGAACCCGCCGGGATCTGGTAGGAATCGCCGGCTTTCAGGCGCTTGTCCGGCTGGGCGTCGATGAGGAGGTCGAGCTCGCCCTCCAGGACATAACCCGTCTCGATCCCCGGATGGGTATGCCGGCCGGCGGCGCCGCCGGCCGGCACCTCGGCGATGGCGGTCACGGTCGTGTAGCCCTCCGGAAAGTCGATCTTCTGGAGCGGGGTGCGCTTGATGCCGGATTGCTGGGCAGAGGCCGCGACGGCGATGCCAGTGAAAGCGAGCGCAAGCAAAGTCTTTCTGAGCATGGTTTTTCCTCCCTGGAGCCGACGACCCTAGCAGCGCCGCGGTTCCCAGCAAGGCCGTATCGGCGATTCAGCGCCTGACCCCTTCGAACGCCGCCATGATGCCGCGCTGGAACAGCGACCAGTCGAAGCCGAGCGCGATCGCGCGGTAGCCACGGTCAATCAGAGCGTTGGCCTGGTCGGCGGTGCGGGCCACGCCGCCGATCGGCACGCCGCTTCTGAGGATGCCGACTTCCGCACGGGCGACCAGCTCGAGCAGCTCCGGATCGTCCATCTGACCGCGCTTGTTGATGGAGGTGGCGAGATCGCCCGGACCGATGACCGCGACGTCGACGCCCGGCGTCGCCATGATCTCGTCGATGCGATTGACGGCGTCGACATGCTCGATGGTGATCATGCAGATCATCTCGTCGTCGGCTGTAGCCATATATTCCGGCATCGACTGGCCCCAGCGGAATGGCGCGTGGAAGGGACCCCAGAGTCGATCGCCGCGCGGCGGGTAGCGCACGCTGCGCACCGCTTTCTCGGCATCGTCGCGGTTGGTGATCATCGGGAAGTTGATGCCGAAGGCACCGATGTCCATCGGTGCTTTCGCAAGCCATGGCTCGTTCGCGGCGATCCGAACCAGCGGCGTGCACGGCGTGCCTGTGGTCGCGGCGATCATCGCATGTGCTTCGGTCAATCCAATCGGGCCATGTTCGAGATCGACGATGATCCAGTCGAGCGAGCGCGCCATGATCTGCACCATCTGCACACTCGGGATCGTCGCGATCGCGCCAAAGGCGGGGCGCCCCTCGCGCCAGAGCTGGCGAAGACGGTTGAGTGGTGTGGAGGGGACCGACATGGGAAGGCCTGCGGCAAGGTGACGACGGCAAAGCCTAGCAGCGCGCCGTTGCCGCGCAAAGTCAGGCGAGGGCGCGGCCGCCGAAGAACGGCGTCAGCATCGCCGAAAGGCTATGCACGCGGTTCGAAGTAAAGATCATCTCGGCGCCGGACTGCGCGATGCCGACGATCCGCCGGCCAAGCAGATCCGAGACGCGGCGGGCGATCGCGGGCGCCGGGTCGATCCAGTCAACCGGCCAGGGCGCCAGCCGCTTGAGCCGGCCGAGCAGCAGCGGATAATGCGTGCATGCGAGCACCACCGTGTCGGTGCGCGATGTCGCATCCCCGGCGTCGCCCACGAAGCAGGGAGCGAGTTCGGCAAGGATGGCCTCATCGCTGATCGGAGCGCCGCTCAGCTCGGCTTCAGCCAGCGAGGCAAGCTGGGGCGAGCCGACCAGCGTCACCTCGCAGCCCTGCGCGAACTCGCGGATCAAAGCTTTCGTATATTCCCGCTTCACCGTGCCCTTGGTGCCGAGCACCGAGACGCGGCGGGTCTTCGACTGCGCGCAGGCCGGCTTGATCGCCGGCACCGTGCCGACGAAGGGCAGGGAGTAAGCGGCGCGCAAGTGAGACAGTACCAGGGTGGATGCCGTGTTGCAGGCGATAACGACGAGGTCGGGATCATGCGTGCCGATCAATTCCCCCATCAATGGCACCACGCGGGCGATGATCTCGTCCTCGCCATGGTGGCCATAGGGGAAGAAGGCGTCGTCGGCGACATAGACGTAATGCGCGTCCGGGCGTGCGGCGACGACCTCACGGAGCACCGTGAGTCCGCCAAGGCCGGAATCGAACACCAGGATCGTCGGAGAATTGGTCACGTCATTATCCTAAGGCGCCATGGTTACCAATCTGTTTTTAGGGCGGTTTTGCGGCGGGGCCGCTTGGGGCGGATCTGGATCGGCTGAATGCCCTGCGGAGGGCGACACATCCGCAAAATTCCCGGGGGGCACCGCTGAAGCGCTGCGCTGCGTCCGGCGCAGGAGGAAATGTGGCACGCGCAACGACGGAGCAGATGTGTCCCCGCCATTCCGTATCGGCGCCGGCCGCAGCGGTCACGCGATCCTGTTCGTCGTTGCCGCTCGCTCGGCCGCGAGCTGGCTCTGCAGACGCTCGATGTTTTGCAAGAGGCGCTGGCTGGTTAGCACCAGGAAGTAATAGCCGAACTGCGGATCCTGGAAATAAATCTCGAGCAGCCGGTCATAGGTGATCGTCAGCACGTGTCCGTCTTCGATGCATTCGACCGTTCCGGTACGCCGGTTGTCCGGCGTGAGGAAGCCCAGTTCACCCATCAGAGCTCCGGGCAAAATTTCGACGTTGATCTCCTTGACCAGAAACTTGCCCGTGACCGTGAGGAACATTTCGTTAGCGGGGTCGCGCAGCTTGAAGAGGATGTCGCCGCGGCGGTATTTGCGCTCGGTCATGAACGGCTTGAGCCATTCGATCGACATGTCGCCTTCGGCGGCATGGCGCGCCTTCTTGACCAGCTTGAGCATCTGCCGCAGGCGCAGGGCGTTGATCGGAAGCAACAGAAGATACAGCAGGAACGTCGCGACGTTGGCGGACAGCGCGCCGAAAACGGCGAACAACGCGCAGCCGACCATGTTCGCGACGCGCAGCGGCACCATCGTCCGCATCAAGAGGGTGGCGACGAAGAAGCCGGCGCCGACCGCGGCAAACAGATTGGCCAGCGTGATGTTCTGGACAAAGATCTCCAGCAGCCGATTGAAGATGGCGTCGTAGGTGACGTTGTTGGGATCGAGGCCCATCTGGACCAGGATCTTCGCGATCCTGAGGTTGTCCGTTGCCGCGTCGAGAATGCGGTCGAGGATCGACGAAACGTCTGCGCTGCCGGACGGCATGATACTAACCCCGCGTAAGGCCTTCAGTCCTGGTCGGTATGCTCGACACGTGTAGCCCAAATCGAATGACGGCTGGCTGAAATGAAGCCTTTGGCCGTCATGCCGCAAGAGGCAAATTTTAGCTCGATCGGGCGTTTCGGCAATTGCCCGTTGGTTTGCGCGTCTGGCCGCGGCGCGCTGATGATTCGAGGCCTCGGCGCGGGCTTTGGTGCCGGGGATGGACCCGGGCGCCGCAACAACGCGGGGCCGCCCGATCTCCGCCTCAGGGCCTGGCGGCGGGCTGCACGACCTGCTGCTCGACGAGGCCAAGGCGTCCGGGCAGTGAGCCCGCGCGCAACAGCATGGCGATGCTGTTGGCCTCTTCCAGGCTGAAGTTGCCGGAGATCTGGCCGGAGCCGCCGGTGATGGGCTCGCGGATCACGGGGGTGGAGAGCACCCTGTCTTCGAGCACGATGGCGAAGGGCTTGCCGATGTTCTCTGCGGTGATGTGGGCGAAACGCCGCGTGCCGCGGCCGTTGAAACGGAACGAGGCGATCGGCTCTTTCGTGCTGCTCGCAAATCCCGGTCCCGCATAGCTGATGTCGTCGCCGTCGAGCACGCTGGCCTTCACCAGATAGGGGAGCTTGTCCTTGAAGCCGAGCAGGACTTCCGTGCCAGCGGGCGGCGTGCCGGATTGCGCCTGCTCCGGCGACATCGAGAGATCGATCAGGCGGAAGCTAACCCGCACCTTCTTGGCGAAGATCGCGGTGATGCGCTCGGGCTGCATCGTGCCCGGCAGCAAGATGCGGATGCGGTCTGTTCCCTCAACCTGGACGCTGGCGAGCGTGATGCCGGCGTCCTTGAGGCGCTGCTCGATCATGGCGATGGAATCTTCGACTAGGTCGTGCAGCCGTGCGGCAGATGCGGCGTCGGTCGGCGCGAGCCTGATCAGTCCATCTCCGGCATCGGTCACGCTGAGCGCTTGCGTGGCCAGCCCCTCCGCCGCCGAGGTGAGCATGTGCGTGAGCTGTTCGCGGCCCTTCGCGTCCGGGATTTTAACGTCGACGCCGCCGTCACGGATCGCAAGCCCGGAGAAGGCGATCCGGCCCTCGCGCAGGATCTTGTAAATGTGGTCGCGCAGGTCCGTGACAACCGCCTCGCGCAGGGCGTCGGTGTCGACCTTGTAGATGATGCGGGACCCGCCCAGCTTCTCCATCTTGTCGGCGACGAAAGCCGCGACCTTGGCGCGCATCTTGTCGAATTGAGTGTCGGCGAACGCCGCGCGAGGCAGCACGATCGTCGATGCCATCGCGAGCACGACGAGCAGGCTTGTGATGCGGTTCCGCAGATGCGTAGGCATAATCACCTCAAGTCTTGCGGCAGGACGCTGGTAGGCGAATCCGACGCCAGTTCTTGGTCCCGGGATCGGGCGCGGAGGTTCAAATTCGGTCTAGATCGAGCCTAACCGCCGCTGTCCACGGCCATGGACGAACGCCAAATCATCCATCATTCTGTCCGCGCTCGACGGGCCATCGGTCGAGGCCCCGCCGAACCAAATGTCAAAAGAAGGGGTGGGGACATGCATCTGAGGGAGGACGGAAATCCATGGCGGGCATCCACGCGCTCGATCGGCTCATCGGCAACGACTATCCGGATTTGTTGACAGACGCGGAGGTCCGGGCCTTCGAGCAGGTTCCTTACGCCGATCGCGTCGCGGCCGAGAGCACGTATGACGCGATCCGGCTGGGTGCAACGCGCAACCCCGACGGGGCGGCGATCCAGTTCCTGCAAAACGCCGATCCCGCCGACACGCCGGTCGTGGTCACGTATCGCGATTTCATGGCGCGCGTCACGCAGGCCGCCAACATGTTTCACGCGCTGGGCGCGGAGAAGGGCGACGTCATCAGCTTCATCTGCCGCTGGTGCCGGATGCTTTCGTGACATTGTTCGGCGCCGAAGCCGCCGGCATCGCCAATCCCGTTAATCCGCTGCTCGAGCCGCACCAGATCGCGGAGATTCTGGAGGCTGCGAACACGAAAATCCTGGTGGCGCTTGGGCCGATGCCGGGCACCGACATCTGGCAGAAGGTCGAGCAGATCCGGCCGCAACTCAAGCATCTCAAGGCAACGGTCCAGGTGTTCGGCGGCGGCGATCCGGCGAACGGCATCTTTGCCTTCAGCGACCTGATCAAGCTGCAACCGGCGGACCGGCTTATCAGCGGCCGCAAGATCTTGGGCAGCGACATCGCCGCCTATTTCCACACCGGCGGCACCACCGGCACGCCGAAGCTGGTGCGGCACACCCATGCCAACCAGGTCTATCAGGCCTGGGCGCTCAATCTGCTGCTGAAGGCCAAGCCGGGCGCAAACCTGCTGTTCGGCATGCCTCTGTTCCACGTCGGGGGCTCGCTGACACAGGCGTTGCTGACGCTGTCAAGCGGCGGCTCGCTGGTCGTGCTGTCGCCGAGCGGCTGGCGCAATCCGAATGCGGTGAAGAACATCTGGGGGCTGGTCGAGCGCTTCAAGCCCGAGGCGCTGTCGAGCGTGCCGACGGTGCTCGCTGCCGCGCTGGCGGTGCCGCCGGGCAAGGCGGATATTTCGAGCCTGAAATATGCGGCAGGTGGCGGCTCGGCGATTCCGGTCGCGGTCGGCTCGGCGATTCAGAAGAAACTGAAGCTGCCGGTGATCGAGGTCTACGGCATGACGGAGACCTCGAGCGTGCACACGCTGGCCTATCCGTCGCGGCCCATCCGGCTCGGCTCGGTCGGCCTTCCCATGCCTTACGCGCGTGTGCGCATCGTGCAGCTCGATGCCGAGGGACGCCTGATCCGCGATTGCGCGCCCGACGAGATCGGCGTCGTCATCATGGCCGGGCCCGGCGTGTTCGGCGGCTATCTCAACGACGAGCACAACAAGGGCGCCTTCATCGATGAGGTCTGGGTCAATTCCGGCGATCTCGGTCGCCTCGATGCCGACGGCTATCTCTGGATCACAGGCCGCGCCAAGGACCTCGTGATCCGCGGCGGCCACAACATCGATCCGGCGCCGATCGAGGAGATCATGTTCAGACATCCCGCCGTCGGCTTCGCCGCCGTGGTCGGCCAGCCCGACGCCTATGCCGGCGAATTGCCGGTGGGGTATGTGCAGTTGAAGCCCGGCGCGAGCGTCGAGCAGGGCGAGCTCGAAGCGTGGGTGCGCGAGCGCACCCCGGAGCGCGCCGCCGTGCCGGTGCAGGTCATTCCGATCGATCCGATGCCACTGACGGGCGTCGGCAAGGTGTTCAAGCCGCAGCTGCGCTGGGACGCAGCGCAGCGTGTGTTCACCAAGGTGCTGGCACCGCTGGTCGAGCGCGGCATCGATTGCAAGGTCAAGGTCGGTCCGCACGGCAGCCACGGCTCCATCGCCACCGTGACGCTGACCGGCTTGCCGGCGGGTCAGCGCGAAGCGGTCGAGGGCGAGGTGCACGCGCTGCTGGCACCGTTCGTGATGCGCCACGAGGTGGTGCAAGCGTAGCAGCCCCGAAGGACCGTGGCGTCAGCTGGGGCAGCAGGGCGACGCTTCGCCGCATTATCCATACCCCTGTTTGAGGACCTCTATGTGACCGGTATCACATAGGAAGAATTAGCAATCGGCGACGCTACCGAATAGTCTCAGGGAATTGCATCCGGGGGGACGCAAGTGATTCCGTTTCGGCTATTTGCATTGTTGATATTGGCGATGAGCCTTGCGTGCGGACCGGCACACGCCGACCGGCGGGTCGCGCTCGTCATCGGCAATTCCGCCTACAAGAGCGCTCCGAAGCTCGGCAATCCCGTGAACGACGCCACCCTGGTCGGCGGCATGTTCAAGAAGGCCGGCTTCGATTCTGTCGACGTCAGGCTCGATCTCAGCGCCAGCGAGATGCGGCGCATGCTGCGCGAATTTGCCGGCAGGTCGCGTGATGCGGAGATGGCGGTGATCTATTACGCCGGCCATGGTATCGAGCTCGACGGCAACAACTATCTCATCCCGACCGACGCCACGCTGGAGACGGATGGTGACGTTCTCGATGAGACCATTCCGGTCGAGCGGGCATTGTTCGCGGTCGAACCGGCCAAGCAGCTGCGGCTGATCATCCTGGACGCGTGCCGGGACAATCCGTTTGCGAAGACGATGAAGCGCACGCTGGCCTCGCGCGCGGTCGGGCGCGGCCTCGCCAAGGTCGAGCCCACCAGCCCGAATACGATGATTGCATTCGCCGCCAAGGCAGGATCGACGGCATCGGATGGCGATTCCCGAAACAGCCCGTTCGCCGCCGCGCTGGTCGAGCACCTGCCGAAGCCGGGTCTTGATCTGCGCAAGGCCTTCGGCTTCGTGCGCGACGACGTTTTGAAAGCGACCGGCTACAAGCAGGAGCCCTATGTCTACGGCTCGCTCGGCGGCGACGACGTGCCGTTGGTCGCGGTCAAGCCGGCCGCGACTGGTCCGCAGGCCAACCCGCAGGAGGCCGTTCGCAGGGATTACGAGCTGGCGCTCCAACTCGGCACGCGGGACGGCTGGGAAGCGTTTCTGGCGGCGTATCCGGAGGGCTTCTACGCCAACCTGGCCAAGGGGCAGTTGAACAAGATCGCCGCCGAGGAGACGCGCGCGGGGGCCGAACAGAAGGCAAAGGCCGCCGAGCAGGAGAAGGCGAGGCTCGTTGCCGAGCGCGCCCAGAAGGCCGAGCAGGAGAAGGCGGCCGCGGCGGCCAAGGCCGCCGAAGAGGCGCGGATCGCGGCCGAGAAGCAGAAGCAGATCGAGCAGGCGAGGGCCGAGGCCGCCGAGCAGCAGCGCAAGGTGGCCGAAGCGGCGGCGGCGAAGGCATTGGCCGAGAAGCAAGCAGCGGAGAAAGCTAGGGCCGAACTCGCTGCAAAGCAGGCGGCAGAGAAAGCGGAGCAGGCCGCAAAGCCGGCGACCGACCGGCAGATTCCCGAAGTTGAGAACCAGAAGGTGGCCGCGCTCTCGCCTCCACCGACCTCGACGTTATCCGCAGCTGAGCTCGCCAAATCGGTTCAGAGCGAACTGCGCCGCGTCGGCTGCCTCACCTCGGCTGCAGAGGGCGAGTGGACTTCGGCCGCGCAGCGCTCGCTGACGCTGTTCAACAAATATGCCGGCACCCAGTTCGACGTGAAGCTCGCAAGCAGCGACGCACTCGATGCGTTGAAGGCGAAGCCGGGGCGCGTCTGCCCGCTGGTGTGCAATTTCGGCTTCAAGGCCGACGGCGACCAATGCGTGAAGATCACCTGCCGTGCCGGCTATCGCGTCGGTGACGACAATGAGTGCGAGAAGATCCCGGAGAAGAAGCCGGTTGCGACGCGCGAGGATTCGAAGAGGCGGGATCGGGACCGAAAACAAACGGAAGCCGCGCCCTCAGCGCCGCAGGCATCTGGTCAGGTGATCTGCAACGCGGCCGGGTGCAGGCCGATTGCCAAAGGGTGCCGGCTCGGGACGGCCAATCATCCTTCCAATCCGGCGTCTAAAATACCTGCCGAAATATGCAACTGATGATCAAGCGTTCATTTCGAGCGTACTCGTCGCGCTTAGAGCTCTCGGCCTGGACCTGCGCAAAGCGTTTGGCTTCGTGCGCGATGATGTGCTGAAGAGCACTGCCGGAAGACACGCGTGCCGCAGCCGAGCAAAAGGCGAAGGCGGCCAAGCAGGAGAAGGTGAGGCTCGTTGCCGAGCGCGCCCAGGTTGAGGCGACACCGTCCAAGCCGCATACATCTGGCCAGATCTTTTGCAATGCTGCCGGCTTGTCGGGAACGGATGCAGAATGGAGCGCGCTAGCACCGCTGATGCGAGTTCAGTGATGGTTGGCCGGACGAGAGACGTCTGCGATTGAGTCGGGTGAGTTAGCAAGTGTAGCCGACCACTTTACGTCCGCGTCGACAGAAAAATGGTGGGTTACGCCTTCGGCTAGTCCACTACAGACTCTACGCCGGCATCCGCGTCTCGATCAGCCGGGCCCAGAACGAGGCGCCGTGGCCCAAAATGTTGTCGTTGAAGACATAGGCCGGGTGGTGGCACTCGTTGCCGTCGCCCATGCCGACCAGGATCATCGCGCCGGGGCGGGCTTCCAGCATGAACGAGAAATCTTCGGCGCCCATCATCGGAATGAACTTGTCGTTGACGCGCTCGGTGCCGACGATGTCGCGGGCGACGTCGGCGGCAATGCCGGCCTCGCGTGCGTGGTTCATCGTCACCGGATACATCCGCGTGTACTTCGTCTCGGCCGAGCCGCCATAGGCGCGGGCGACGCTGTCGGCGACTTCGCCGATGCGGCGCTCGACGAGATCGCGCACTTCAGGATCGAGCGTGCGCACGGTGCCCGCGAGCTCGGCGACCTCCGGGATGATGTTGAAGGCCGTGCCGGCGTGGAATTGCGTGATCGAGATGACGGCCGATTTCAGCGGATCGACGTTGCGCGCGACGATCGATTGTAGCGCACCCACGATCTGCGAGCCGATCAGCACGCTGTCGATCGATTTGTGCGGACCCGCGCCGGCGTGGCCGCCCTTGCCGTGGACGGTGATCTGGATGTTGTCGGACGAGGCGAGCATCGCGCCAGGGGTGGTTGCGAAATGACCTTCGGGCAGGTTCGGCATGTTGTGCATGCCGTAGACCTCCTGGATGTTCCAGCGCGTCATCAGCCCGTCCTCGACCATGGCCCTGCCACCGCCGCCGCCTTCCTCGGCCGGCTGGAAGATCAACACGGCCGTGCCGTCGAAATTGCGCGCCTCGGCGAGATATTTGGCAGCGCCGAGAAGCATGGCGGTGTGGCCGTCATGTCCGCAGGCGTGCATCTTGCCCGGGACCTTGGAGGCGTAGGGCACGCCGGAGATCTCCATGATCGGCAGCGCGTCCATGTCGGCGCGCAGGCCGATGGTCTTGCCGGATGCCGACTTGCGGCCGCGGATCACGCCGACCACGCCGGTGCGGCCGATGCCCGTCACCACCTCGTCGCAGCCGAATTCGCGCAGCTTGTCGGCGACGATGCCGGCGGTGCGGTGGACTTCGTAGAGCAGCTCCGGGTTCTCGTGGAAGTCATGGCGCCAGGCGGCCATTTCGTCGGACAGGGCGGCGATGCGGTTGACGATGGGCATGGGGGATCCGTTTCTTGTGGGTTCTTGTCTTTCCGGGGGGATGCGAAGCATCGAGCTATGGTGCGCATTTGTGCACCAGAGAATCTGGAGATTGTAGCGCGAGATTCCGGGCTCACGCTTCGTGTGCCCCGGAATGACGAAGAAAATTCAGCTCTGCCCGAACACGCGCTTGAAGATCGTGTCGACGTGCTTGAGGTGATAGCCGAGGTCGAACTGCTCCTCGATCTCGGCGTCGGTAAGATACTTCTTCACCTCAGTGTCCTTCTTCAGCAGCTGAAGGAAGTCGCCTTCACCGCGCCATACCGGCATCGCGTTGCGCTGCACGAGCTTGTAGGAATCCTCGCGGCTGGCGCCCTTCTGCGTCAAGGCCAGCAGCACGCGCTGGGAGTGCACGAGGCCGCCGAGGCGGTCGAGATTCTTCTGCATGTTGGCGGGGTACACCAAGAGCTTGTCGATCAGGCCGGCGAGGCGCACCAGCGCGAAGTCGAGGGTCACCGTCGCGTCCGGGCCCATCATGCGCTCGGCGGAAGAGTGCGAGATGTCGCGCTCGTGCCAGAGCACGACGTTCTCCAGTGCCGGCGTCACATAGGCTCGCACCATGCGCGACAGGCCAGTGAGGTTTTCCGACAGCACCGGATTGCGCTTGTGGGGCATCGCGGACGAGCCCTTCTGCCCCTCCGAGAAGAACTCTTCGGCCTCCAGCACCTCGGTACGCTGCATGTGGCGGATCTCCACGGCGATGCGCTCGATGGAAGAGGCGATCACGCCGAGGGTCGAGAAATACATCGCGTGGCGATCGCGCGGGATCACCTGGGTCGAGATCGGCTCCGGCACGAGGCCCATGGCCTTGGCCACATGCTCTTCGACGCGGGGATCGATTTGCGCAAATGTGCCGACGGCGCCGGAGATGGCGCAGGTCGCGACCTCCTTTCGCGCCGAGACCAGACGTTCCTTCGCGCGCGTAAATTCGGCATAGGCATAAGCGAGCTTGAGGCCGAAGGTGACGGGCTCGGCGTGGATGCCATGGCTGCGGCCGATGGTCGGCGTCATCTTATGCTCGAAGGCGCGCTTCTTCAGGGCGGCCAGCACCTTGTCGATGTCGGCGAGCAGCAGGTCGGCGGCGCGAGTGAGCTGGACGTTGAGGCAGGTGTCGAGCACGTCGGAGGAGGTCATGCCCTGGTGCACGAAGCGCGCCTCGGGACCGACGATCTCGGCAAGGTGGGTGAGAAAGGCGATGACGTCGTGCTTGGTCTCGCGCTCGATCTCGTCGATGCGGCCGACGTCGAAAATAGCATCCTTGGCCTTGGCCCAGACCGTCTTGGCAGCTTCCTTCGGGATGGTGCCGAGCTCGGCGAGCGCGTCCGCCGCATGCGCCTCGATCTCAAACCAGATCTTGAACCGGGTTTGCGGCTCCCAGATCGAGGCCATTTCCGGGCGGGTATAGCGGGGGATCATCTGACGGCTCCAAGAGGTGGGCGGGACGCCCCTGGGGATGCTGGGGGCGTGGGCACCGGCCAAAATGCTTTTTACGCCGCGATTTAGCAGAGCGGGGAGGGCGAAACAAACGATCCGGGCCCGCGGCCGGGGGTGCGGGGTAACTATCCACCGGTGGGCGGAGCCAGCCACGCGCTGGACCAAAGATCAGCTATCAATCACGGATCATTGACTGACAGATATTGAAATCTGTCAGCGAGATGTGTATATCCGTCTCCGGACGCTCCGATTGGGCGTCCCGCGACAAGCCCCGGGGAGCCCGACATCCGAAGCAAGCTCGGATCGGAGGGCCGATTGAAGAACGGGGAAAGCGGACGAATGGAGACTTAAGACATGACGACCGAAATCCTCAATTTCACCGGCATGATTGGGCATTGGCTCAATTTGCTGGTGGCGCGCCAGATCGCGGCGCAGGCTGCAAAACTGCCTCATTAAGGCATAGGCTTTCCGAAACGACCGGCGAGGGCGCTTCGGAAACAGCCCTACTGCCGGGTAACTGAGCCCTGAACGGGAACAATGGTGCTGGCATGAATGAAGCTGTTGTCTTGACGCCGGAGCGGATCCTCGAAGTCACCGAGGACGTGCTCAGGCGCTTCGGACTTGCCAAGGCCACCGTGGTCGACGTTGCCCGTGCGCTCGATGTGAGCCACGGCAGCGTCTACCGCCATTTCCCGAGCAAGGCCTCGCTGCGCGAAGCCGTTGCCAAACGCTGGCTCGACCGCATCGACGCGCCGTTGCGCGCGATTGCCGAGGAGCAGGGCCCCGCGCCTGATAGGCTCGGCCGCTGGCTGCGCACGCTGTTCGCCGCCAAGCGTTCGCGCGTCCTCGACGACCCCGAGATGTTCCAGACTTATCTGACGCTGGCGCGCGAGGCCTGCGCAGCCGTCAAATGTCACAAGGACACCATGATCGACCAGATCGCGGCGATCCTGGCCGACGGCATCAAGCAGGGCGTATTCGAGGTGGACGACGTCAAGACGACCGCGCGCGCCATTTTCGATGCCACCGTCCGCTTCCACCATCCGGCCCATGCCGACGAGTGGAAGGACGCCGATCTTTCCGCGCGGGTCGATGCAACGCTGGCGCTACTGCTGCGCGGATTGAAGGCGGGTTAGGCCACGCCACCTGCCCAATTGGCGCGAGGGCCATCAACCTCTCGCCTTGTGAAGAAAGCTACCATTGCGGGCCGGGGGCGCCGAAGCCGAGCGTTTCCGCGCATGGAAGTTCGGCTCGGACGATGGCACCACCGGGGGACTTTCAGGGTATGCATTGACCGCGATTTCGACAGCATCCTTTGACCGCTTGCGCAGGCGGTAGAAGGTTAGCTCCTGATCGAGCATGGGGCAGCGGAAGTGGACGACGGCGGTGTCCGGCAGACGGCAGAGTTCGTCGATGAGCTCGCCTACTGTGATGATCGGGGGATGGTCGACTGCGTTGTGATGACCCTTACTCATGACCGTTTACTCCTTCTGCCGTACTAACCGGAGCCGGATGGGCTCCGTTCCAATTTCGTTCGGCAGATTGGCGAGCTTCAAGACGGAGTGCGGCAGCTTTGCTGCTAGATCCTCGTCAGCCCGCACGTTGCTGCGAGCCGCACGAGCTGTGCATCCGTGCGTGCGCCGGTCTTTGATTTGATCAAATAATGGTAGTTCTGGACTGTTTTCACACTGAGATTGAGATGCGTTGCAATCTGCTCGGTGGTAGCGCCGCCGGCGAATTGGCGCAGGATCTCGATCTCCCGCTCGCCCAGCTGATCCAGCGCTGAACCCGTCGGCGATAGGCTGTCCTCGGCGAGAATATGCGCGATGTCGTCGCTCATGGCGCGCTCGCCGCGCGCCACGCTGCGGATCGCATTCACGATGGCGGACGGCTCGCTGCTCTTGGTGACGAAGCCAGAGGCGCCGGCGCCGAAGGCGGCTTTCACCAGCACGGCTTCGTTGTGCATCGTGAAGATGAGAATGCGCGCCCGCGGGCTGCGCGCGCGGATGTTGCGGATCGCTTCCAGCCCGCTCGCGCCGGGCATCGAGATATCCAGCACGACCACGTCGGGGTCATGCGCCTTGAAGGCGCCATAGGCGTCCGCAGCATTGTCGGCTTCCGCGACGACACGAAGATCGCCCTGGCTTTCCAGCACACGCCGGTAGCCCTGCCGCACGATCGGGTGGTCGTCGACCAATAGCACGGAGATGCCTGTTGCCGCGATATCATTCACGTCGGCCTCATGCGGCGAGCGGGATGGTGGCGGCCACGCTGAGGCCGCGGTTCGCAGGCAGGATCGACAGCGATCCACCGGCGGCTGAAAGGCGTTCGCGGATGCCGGTGAGGCCGAATCCGGCCGATTGCGCGACGCGCTTGGCATCGCCGCCGCCGTCGTCTTCGACCCGGATCAGGAGCGCGTCGTGCTCGCCCGCGCGCCGCTCAACGCGTAGCGAGATCTCGCGCGCGGAGCTGTGGCGCAGGGCGTTGGTCAGGCATTCCTGCGCCACGCGATAGGCGGTGATGGCCGCCGGGCCGCTGATATCGGTAAGATCGCCCCTGAGGTCGAGCTGGATTGTCGGTCGCGCCGCGCTCTGCGAACGCCAGCTATCTACCAAATTCACGAGACTTGCCTCGAGCCCGAGCTCCTCGGGCAGGGGATTGCGCAGCCGCTTCAGCGCATCGCGCAGCGAGGCCATCAGATGATGGGTGGCCTGTGAGATCATCCGCGCATCCTGCGCGATGCCTTTATCCCTGTCATGCTTCGCGCTCGCCGTCTCGATGGTGTTGGCGAAGGCGAGGATGGCGGAGAGATTTTGTCCGAATTCGTCGTGCAGCTCCCGGGCGAGCGCGCGGCGTTCGTCGTCGCGGATCTCGATCAGCCGCCGGGTCAGCGCCGCGCGCTGCTCGGTCGCTTCCTCCAGCCGGCCGCCGAGCGCATCGACGGCGCTGCCGATCATCGCAAGCTCCATCGAACGGAAGCGCGGCAGCTTCGTGCGATACTGGCCGCGCGCCATACGCTGCAACGCGGTGACGATGGTGCGTGCCGGCGCCAGCGCGTGCGCGATGGCGAGCGAAGCCAGCAGCGCGATTGCCGCCGCCATCAAGAGCGCGACGTCGATCACGTTGAGGATGTACTCCCAGGCGAGCGAGATCGCGGCGGCGGCGTCCGGGGTTGCAACCACCGTGCCGGCGGCCGCTGCGCGCGGACTGACGGGCCGCACCACCTCGGCATGGCTGCCGAGGAAGGTCGGCACGATCGATGCGAACCAGTGCGGCGGCGTCTTGCCGATGCCTTGGCTCTGGCCGCAGAGCGGCTTCTCGAACGCCGCGGCCGGCTGGAACTCGACGCAGACGCCGGGCGAGATCAGCTTCATTGTCTCCAGCGAACGCCAGTCCGGAACCGGCAACAGATGTTCGCGTGCTCTGCTGCTGCGCAACAAGAGCTCGCGCCAATATAGCGCCTGAAGCGCCTGCGCGACCCTTTGTGCGGAAGCCGCGGTCGCTCGGTCGACGCTGCGATAGGCGTCGAACGTCGCCCATACCGTCGCTGCTCCCAGGCACAGCGCCACGATGAGCAGCAGACGGGCGACGAGCTGAAGCACGAGGCGCATGCGATCACCCCCAACCTTTGGTAAGCTCAGCCTAACAACGCCGCCGCGCCTTGCCAATTGCGGGGAACGGCAGGATGGCAGCTCGGGCAAATTTCCCAAGCCGGATTGGGCATGGCTCTTTGGACCTGGCGCGGCGGCTTTGATCTAATCGGCCAAAGAATCCTTCTAGGCCAATCTTTCTCGGCCAATCGTCGCAAGCCAGGAGCAGTGCAGCATGAGTTCGATGACGATTGGGCCGATCGCGGGCCACGCTGCCGACCCGACCGAGCGCAGCGCGCTGCTGTTCTGGATGATCTTCACCGGGCTCTCGATCTTCGCCGTCGTGCTGTTGTGGCGCTTCGGCCTGATCCACCTGATGCTGACCTCGGACCGCACCTACATTTCGAGCGTGATCGCGCTGCTTTACGTCGTTACCTGCGGCCACTGCTTCCTGCGGACGCGGGCGATCGCGCGGGAGGGAGCAGCGGCACGGCGCTGCCGGGCGGTGCTGTCGGCCGCCGGCGGCAGCAAGGCGCTCGACGCTAGCGCAACAGCGCTTCCGCGCGGCCTGGTGCGCGACCACATCGAGAGCCTCGTGACCAAGGCCGCTGCGCAAGGCTACCGGCCGGTCGACCAGACGCTGCTGCTGCGGACGCTCGCCGACCGGCTGCGCGGCTCCAACGGTTTTGGCGCCTTCGTCTCGGACACGCTGATGAAGCTCGGCCTGCTCGGCACCATCATCGGCTTCATCATCATGCTGGCGCCGATCGCGGGCCTGGATGCCGCCGACAAGGCCGCGATGCGGTCCTCGATGGGGCTGATGAGCGACGGCATGGCAGTGGCGATGTACACGACGCTGGCCGGCCTCGTCGGCTCGATCCTGGTCCGCATCCAGTACTACATGCTGGATGCCGCCACCCAGCGGGTGTTCTCGGACGCGGTGGTGCTGACCGAGACCTATGTGACGCCGGTCCTGGAGCGCAAGGGTGCTGGAACGCCGTCATGATGGATGATTTCGGTCTCTATCCGCGCGAGGAGCCGTTCGATCCGCTCGGCGTGATGCTGTTCAAGGCGCTCCAGGTGATCGCCTTCCTGTTCTTTCTGGCGCTGCTCGCGGTCTCCCCGGACGCCAAGGAGGGCAAGATCGACTCCAAGGCCGAGTTCATGATCACGCTGGACTGGCCGGACAACCACCCCGATGATCTCGACCTGTTCGTGCAGGACCCCGCCGGCAACATCGCCTGGTATCGCCACCGCGAGGCCGGCTTTCTCACGCTTGATCGCGACGACCGCGGCGGGGCCAACGACTTCATCATCGTCGCCGGCAAGAAGATCGCCTCGCCCATCCGCGAGGAGATTGTCACGGTGCGGGGCATCGTCGCCGGCGAATACACCGTCAACGTCTCGCATTTCGTGGCGACGACCGGCGAGCCCGTGACGGCCAACGTGAAGGTGCAGAAGCTCAATCCGACTGCGCAGGTGGTCTTCGACAACAAGTTCACGCTCGATCACACCGGCGACGAGAAGACCGCGGTCCGGTTCCGGCTCGATGCCGAAGGCAAGGTCGTCAATGTCGACCAGCGGCCGAAATCGCTATTGGAGACGTTCCGCAGCAGCTGGCGCAACGGCGCCGATGTCGATCCGAAGACCCGGGTGAGGGTGCGCCGTGAGTAATCTGCAAACGGTCATCCTCACTTTGTCGGTCGCCTATGCGGTGATCGGTGCGCTGCTGCTGGTCGTGCTGGTCTATGCGCGGCTGCACTGGGTCCTGAAGGCGACGGCCGTCGTCATCACCAGCGCCTTCTATGTCGTCAGCTTTACCGAAATGCGCGGACTGCTCGGCTGGGCCAGCTCCGACCGGATGCCGACCGCCTTCAAGCTGCTCCAGGCCCGCATCGTCGAGCCGCATTCGTTGGAGGGCGATCCCGGCTCGATCTATCTCTGGGTCGAGGCGCTCGATGAGGACAATCGGCCGAGCGGCATTCCGCGCGCCTTCCGGGTGCCCTATGACGACAGGCTGGCCGACAAGACCCATGCGGCGCAGAACGAGATCGCGGCTGGGCATCCGCAGGGCGGGCGCGCCGCCGATTTCGGCGGCGGTGACGGCAGCCTGATCGACATGGTGCGGGAATATGTAACGCCGAAGACGATCTTGGAGACCAGCGGCGGCGATTCTTCGACCGGCGAGTTCAACGCCCCGCCGGCCGGCGCGCAGGGCGTCGTGTTCACGCCGCTGCCGCCGCCGCGGATGCCGCCAAAGGACGAGCAATAGCCCTTCACCATCGCGGCAGCGGCCCGCTGGAAAACCGGCACGCGCCGGCGCATGTTCTTGACGTCCCTCAATTTGGCCTTATCGGCTTCAGATAAGATTTTGAGGGTGGAGGGTGCGTGCTCCTAGCTGTCTTCTCGGATATCCACGGCAACCGGCAGGCGTTCGAGGCGTGCCTGAAGATGGCCCGCGCGAAAGGCGCGGAGCGCTTCATCCTGCTCGGTGATTTCGTCGGCTATGGCGCCGATCCGGAATGGGTCGTGGACACTGCGATGGAGCTCGTTGCCCGCGGCGCCATCGCCGTGCGCGGCAATCACGACCAGGCGGTCAATTCCTCGGCTGAGACCATGAACGCCGAGGCGCAGGTTGCGATCGAATGGACTCGCGGCCGGCTCGACAGGGCGCAGCGTCGGTTTTTGGCCGAATTGCCGATGCTGATGGAGGACGACGGTCGCCTGTTCGTGCATTCGGAAGCCTCCAGCCCGCAGCGCTGGCACTATGTCCGGTCGACGGCGGATGCGGCCAAGAGCCTGATCGCGACACCCGCGCATATCACCTTCTGCGGCCACATCCACAGACCTGCGCTCTATTCGATGTCGGTGACGGCGAAGATGACGAGCTTCGTGCCGAAGACCGATGTCTCCGTGCAGCTCCTGCGTGGGCGGCAATGGCTTGCCGTGCTCGGCTCGGTCGGCCAGCCCCGCGACGGCGATCCGTCCGCGTCCTTCGTGCTGTTCGACACGGTCTCGTGCCAGATCACCTATTGCCGCGCGCCCTATGACGTCGCGACCGCGGCCGGCAGGATCCGCGACAACGGCCTGCCGCATTGGCTGGCCGACCGGCTGTCGCAGGGGCGCTGACGGTGATGCCGAAATCCCTGGTCAAAGCAGGTGCGGAAATCGACGGTTTCACCATCGGTGAATGCGTTCATGCTGGCGGCATGGCGACGTTGTGGACCGTCACCCATCCCGGCATCGACATGCCTTTGCTGATGAAGATCCCGCGGGTGTCGGAGGGTGAGGATCCCGCGGCGATCGTCTCGTTCGAGATGGAGATGATGATCCTGCCGCGGGTTGCAGGCCCGCACGTGCCGGCCTGCTTCGGCACCGGGGATTTCGCGCATCAGGCCTATGTCGTGATCGAGCGTATCCCCGGGGCGACGCTCTACAAGCGACTGCCGGACTTGCCGCTGCCTTATGACGAGGCGCGGCAGCTCGTGGCGAAGATCGCGACCGCGCTCGCCGACCTGCATCGGCAGAACGTGATTCATCACGACATCAAGCCGAGCAGCATCATGTTCCGCGGCAGTGGCGAGGCCGTGCTGATCGACTACGGCTTGTCGCACCACAACCATCTGCCTGACCTGTTGCAGGAAGAATTTCGTCTGCCTTACGGGACCGCGCCCTACATGGCGCCGGAGCGGCTGTTAGGCGTGCGCGACGATCCGCGCAGTGACCTCTTCTCGCTCGGCGTGCTGCTCTATTTCTTCACCACGGGCGAGCGTCCCTTCGGCGAGGGTGAAACGTTGCGCGCGATGCGGCGCCGGCTGTGGCGCGATCCCTATCCGCCGCGCGCATTGCGCGCCGGCTATCCGCCCTGGCTGCAGGAGGTGGTGCTGCGCTGCCTCGAGATCGAGCCGGTGTGGCGTTATCCGACGGCGTCCCAGCTCGCCTTCGATCTCACCCATCCGGACCAGGTCAAGCTCACCGCGCGCGCGGAACGGCTGAAGCGTGATTCCCTCGGCGTGGCGTGGCGGCGCCGCTTCAATCAGGGCGTCATGCAGCCACGAGCGAAATCGGATGTCGCGGCGCAGATCGCGTCGAGCCCAATTCTTGCGATCGCGCTCGACACTGTGGAGGGCGCACCGGAGCTGAACGAGGCACTGCGCGTGACGACCGAGCGCATTCTCGCCACGCTGCCCTCGGCGCGGCTGGCCTGCCTCAACGTGCTCAAGCTCAATCGCATCGCGATCGACCGGACGCTCGACGAGCAGGGCTCCAACAAGCATATCGACCGCCTGGTGGCGCTCCGGCATTGGGCGGCGCCGCTCAAGCTGGACGAGAGCCGGTTGTCGGTCCATGTGCTGGAGGCCGTCGATCCCGCCGCTGCCATCCTGGAGTTCGCCGAGGTCAACCATGTCGACCATGTCATCATCGGCGCGCGGCAAGGCTCGTTCAGGCGCACCTTGCTCGGCAGCGTCTCGGCCAAGGTGGCCTCGGAGGCGAGCTGCACCGTCACCATTGTGCGGCCGCCGCGGATGGCGGGGGATGTGGCTGAAGCGGATGACGGCGAGGCGGCCGGATAGGGCTGCGCCTACAAACGGCGGATCAGGCCGCGTGGGCCGTGTGAGCCGCGTGCTTACGGCGGATGGGCCAGGAGAATTGCGGGTCAGCCTCGCCGTGATCCGCGCTGCCGCCGAAATACTGGATGATCTCGCGGCAGGGCTCGCAATTGAACAGGTTACGCGACGCGGATGCCTTGGTCATTTCCTTCAGGCAGTTCGGGCAATGCGGTCTCATGGGGCGGTCCGGAAAAGGAAATCTCAGTGTCGGCGCTGCGAGGCAAACGAATGGTCGACGTCCGCATTGCTGGGCCCGGCATCGTCGTTCCGCGTGCGATCGGCGCGTTCGAGGCGGCCGAAGAAGTAGTCGAGATTCGGATGCGGTCGCCGTGGAATACGGCACCTGCGCTTCGGCTGACGTTTCACGAGTGCGAGCTGCATGGCATCACCCCCGGCGACGCTGAAGGTGAATGATGCGGGCAGAGGATGCGGCCTTCACCGGTCGCGCCATGTAGAGGCTGCGAGCTGCAATCGCAGCATTCAATCCAAACCACAACGCTACGCCAGTCCAAACCAGGGTCGTCGTCATGATGTGCTCCCGTCAAAAGCAGGCAGGAGTCACTTGCGGTGATTTGCGCGAATCAGGGAAGTCCGGATGAGTACGGATCAAGATTCCGTTTAGGCATTGCGCGCCGCAACACTTGGGAGCTGCAGGTTTGCGGACTCCCGATCCAGCTCAAATCGCTTCGCCGCGTGCGCCTGCGGCTGCGTTGCGGATGGCAGCGATGTTGGTCTTGTAGGCCTCCTGCGTGCCGCCCCTGAACACGGAGGTGCCGGCGACGAAGGCGTTGGCGCCGGCGGCCGCAAGCGGGCCGGCAACGTCAGGACCGACACCGCCATCGACCTCGATGTCGATCGGGCGTCCCGCAATCATCGCGCGGATGTCGCGGATCTTGCCGATCGCGGAGGGGATGAAGGCCTGGCCGCCGAAGCCGGGATTGACCGACATCACCAGCACGAGATCGACCAGGTCGAGGACGTATTCGAGCGCGCTGATCGGCGTGCCCGGGTTGAGCGACACGCCCGCCTTCTTGCCGAGGCCGCGAATGGCCTGGAGCGAACGGTGCAGATGGGGACCTGCCTCCGCATGCACCGTGATGTGGTCGCAGCCGGCTTTCGCGAAAGCCTCAAGATAGGGGTCGCAGGGCGAGATCATCAGGTGCGCGTCGAAGATCTTCTTCGTATGCGGGCGCATCGCCTTGATGACCTCGGGACCGTAGGAGATGTTGGGAACGAAGTGTCCATCCATCACATCGAGATGGATCCAGTCGGCGCCTGCCGCGTCCACCGCGCGCACCTCCTCGCCGAGCCTTGAGAAGTCCGAGGCGAGGATCGAGGGCGCGATGGCCAGGGGACGGGGGGCGAAAGCTTGGGTCATGGCGCGTTTTCCGGGTGGCGGCCGAAGAAGAATGGCCTCGCCTAACATGGGCCTCTGCGGCGGGCAATGCAGGGGGAGGCTGCTTCCTGTGGGCGGAAATTTCTGCCGCGACCGGCACGAATTGCCGGTGTTCCCGGGCTGTGCAAGGCGCAGCGAAGGCGGATTTTGTTGAGCTTTTGACGCTGGCACGACGCTTGCTGACGTCGTTCGGAACATTGGCCGCGGCATGCCGCATCGGGGTTGGAGTTGTGCAATGTTGTTTGCCCTTGGCGCGGTATCGAGTGCGCTCGACGCGATCCAGTCGTTGACGAACTCGAAGTCGTCATCGGCAACGCAGAAGGCCGGATCGACGCATAAGACCGGATCTCCGCAAGGCGCGACCAACCCGTTCGCGATCGACAGCAGCAGCATGACGTCCTCGTTGGTCGGCTCAGGCAGTCCGCCACAGATCGCGCCGGCGACCATGACGGCGCTGCTCGCCGCGCAGAGTCAGTCGACCGATGGTGCGAGCGGCGCGACCAGTTCGACCTCATCGGCGCCCTCGACCTCGAAGGGCCGGCAGGCGGCGCTGAAAGATCTGTTCTCGCAGATCGATGCGGACGGCGACGGCAAGATCACGAAGGCCGAGTTCGAGGACGCGCTCAGTGCCGGCGGCACCAATCTCGCACAGGCCGATGACGTGTTCTCGAAGATGGATGCGAATTCGGATGACAGCATCAACCTCGGCGAAATGACGAAGGCGCTGACGAGCGGCCATGGCCGCCATCAGGCGCAAAGCGCCGGCGGATCGGGCGATGCGGCAGGCGGCGGATCGGAATCCTCGAAGGCAAGCAGAGGATCGACCTCGACGACGACGACCAATGCCGATGGCTCGACCATCACCACCGTCACCTATGCGGACGGCTTCAAGATGTCGACGACGGTCCCTGGCGCGTCCCGCTCGTCAACCGCGAATAGTGGCGGCAATTCGCCGTATGACTGGTTCGGGCAGATGATGCAGCGCCAGGCGCAGGCCGCGTCCACCGCTTCTTCGACGTCAATGAGCGTGTGAGCGGGATCCAGGCTACAGCATGATCTGGGAAAGCGTGCAGCGGTTGTCCGAATAGATCATGCTCAACCAATAACCCAAAGCGCAATGACGTTCATCCTGATCTCATCGCGCTTTAGCCTACGTAGTCGTGGGTAGTGTCACGATAGGCATACCGATCGCGGATTTCGCGGTTGAAGAACGATCCCTTTGAGCGGGCCTGACTGAACGCGGCCGCGACCTCGGCCGGAACGTCCTCGTAGACATACAGGCGACCGCTGACGAAAGTCACCTTCAGCTCACGCGTATCGGGCGCATAGCGAAAGAAGCGGATCACTGACGACGGCATGACGGTGCACCTTGGCTCCGTCGGAATAACGCCATGTCAGGCGTTCGTTGCTCTCCGAAGCGATCGTTCCACGCCGGCTGCGCCCCGGCGAACGGCAGGGCCGTCGCGCCGTAAACGCCGCGGGCGATGGCACGCGCGACCACGTTGGCTGCGACCGTGCCGAGTTCGGTGAGGCCGACCAGCGGCTCGATCGGCTTCACGCAGGTCGCGGCGGCGAACAGCACGTCGCCGTCGGTCGGCGCATGCACCGGATAGATCGCGCGGGCAAAGCCGGTATGCGCGATCATCGCCAGCCGCTTGGCCTGGGGCTTGGTCAGCACCGCGTCGGTGACGACGACGCCGATCGTGGTGTTTTCGCGCGCGCTCGCGGCAGGACCGCCCTTGATGCGCATGCGGAGCATGTCGTCGGTGAACTTGTCCGGCAGGCCGCGTCCGCCGAATTCGCCGTCCACCTCGAACGGCGCCGCCCAGAACCACGGTCCGTTGCCGACGGTGACGCTGCCCACCGCGTTGACGGCGACGATCGCCGCGACCTTGACACCGTCGGGCGTCAGCGCCGAGGCCGAGCCCAGCCCGCCCTTGAACGTTGCGGTGGTGGCACCGAGGCCGGCGCCGACGCTGCCGAGCGCGAAGTCCGTGCCAGCGGCGGCTGCCGCGGCGTAGCCGAGCTCGCGATAGGGCGAGAAGCGTCCCCAGGCCTTGTCGCCGCCGTTGAGGAGATCGAACAGGATCGCGCCCGGCACGATCGGGATCAGCGCTTCGCGAACCCGGTGGCCGCGGCCCTGCTCGGCGAGCCAGGCCTGCACGCCGCCGCCGGTATCGAGGCCAAAGGCGGAACCGCCCGACAGCGCGATGGCGTCGATGCGCTCGACGGTGTTGGCAAGATCGAGCAATGCGTCCTCGCGTGTGCCGGGTCCGCCGCCGCGAACGTCGATCGCGGCGATCGCGGGAGAATCGAAGATGACCGCGGTCGCGCCAGAGGCGACTTTTGCGTCTTCGGCATGGCCGACGCGGACGCCGGCAACGTCGGTGAGGAGATTCTTCAAACTGGCCTCGCGAGCTGAGAGGAGTTCGCCTCTGCGATAGCGCAGAGACGTCGCAGGCTCAACTGGCGAGGGCCGCCCTGAGCATCTTGGCGAGCTCGGATTTGCGGTAGGGCTTGGCCAGCAGCAGCACGCCGGAATCGAGCCGGCCGTGATGGACGATGGCGTTCTCGGTGTAGCCCGAGGTGAATAGCGTCTTCAGGTCGGGGCGGCGCTTCTGCGCTTCGTCGGCAAGCTGGCGGCCGTTCATGTTGCCTGGCATGATGATGTCGGTGAAAAGCAGGTCGATGGTCTTGTCGTTGTCGATAATGGTGAGGGCCTCGGCGCCGTTGGCGGCCTCGAGCGCGGTATAGCCGAGGCTCCTGACCTGCGTCACAACATATTGCCGCACCAGGGCGTCGTCCTCGACGATCAGGATCTTCTCATTGCCGCCGGCGATCGGCGCATTCTGGAGCGCCTCGAACGCGGTCTCCTGCACCCCGGTCGAGCGCGGCAGGTAGATCTTCACGCTCGTGCCGTGGCCTTGCTCGCTGTAGATTTTGATGTGGCCGCCCGACTGCTTGACGAAGCCGAACACCATGCTCAAGCCCAGGCCGGTGCCCTTGCCAACCTCCTTGGTGGTGAAGAAGGGATCGAATACCCGGTCGATCAGGTCCGGCGGAATTCCGGTGCCGGTGTCGCTGACGGCGATCATCACGTAATTGCCGGCGACCACGTCGGGATTCATACTGGCATAGCCGTCGTCGAGGAAGATGTTGCGCGTCTCCAGCACCAAGGTGCCGCCGTCGGGCATGGCATCGCGCGCGTTCAATGCGAGATTCAGGATCGCGGTGGAGAGCTGGCCCGGATCGACCAGCGCGGGCCAGGCGTCCTCGGTGAGCTGCGGCAAGATCGTGATCTGCTCGCCCAGGGTCGGATGCAGCAGCTTGGCAGCTTCGAGCACCAGTGCATTAACGTCGATCTCGCGCGGCTGGAGCGGCTGCTTGCGTGCGAAGGCGAGCAGGTGCTTGGTCAGTTGCGCGCCGCGTTCAGCCGCATCGTCGATCAACTTGGTGATGGCGGCAAGCTCCGGCCTGTCGGCGACGGCGTCGCTGAGAATGCCGATCGTGCCCGTGATGACGGTCAGCACGTTGTTGAAGTCGTGAGCGACGCCGCCGGTCAACTGGCCGATCGAATCCATCTTCTGGACCTGCCGGAGCTGGGCCTCGGCCGCCTGCTTGTCGGTGAGATCGCGGCCGATGAAGAAATGGCGTTTCACCGGCTCCGACCAGGTGCCCATCCAGTTCAGCGTGACCTCGTGACCGTCGTAATGGTAGTAGCGCGCCTCGAAGCTGCGCTTGACCGCGCCACGCCGGGCTGCGCGCATCTCGCTCCGCGTCTTCTCCAGATCGTCAGGATGGATGAACTCGGTCGCGCTGTGCCCGACCATGTCCTCGGGGCTGTAGCCGAGAATGTTCTTCACGCTCGGGCTGACCTGGACGAAATTGCCATAGCCGTCGGTGACCAGGATCAGGTCCTGCGATGTCTCGAAGATGCGCTGGCGTTCTTCAGTCTCGCGGCGAAGCTTCTCTCTCGCCTGCTTCTCTTCGGTAATGTCGTGGGCGATCTTGGAGGCGCCGATGATCTCGCCCTGATCTGTGCGCAGGGGAGAGATATTCAGGACGACGTCGAGTGGGCGTCCGTCTTTTCGGATGCGGACCGTCTCGTGCTGGGCGATCGACTCGTTGCTGGCGACCCGGTTGAGGATGCTCCTGACTTCGCCCTTGCGGTCCGGCGGCACGATGATGTCGATTGGCTGGCCGACGGCTTCCGCAGCGGAATAGCCGAACAGATGCTCGGCGGCCTTGTTCCAGCCGGTGATGATGCCGTCGAGCGTTTTCGTGATGATGGCGTCGTTGGAGGACTCGATCACCGCGCCATATAGCGCGAGGCGCTTGCCGTAATAGTCGCGTTCCGAAGCCGATTGCTGGCGCAACCTGCCGACGAGGCCCATCGTGTGCGCCTGAAGACGGACATTCTCGATGAGGAGCACCGCGAGCACGAAGGTCGCTGCGGCGAGGCCGTAGAGCCGGCCGGCATAGAAGCCGAGGTCGAAGCGCGCGACGTTGACGATCGCCGACAGCGCGATGTCGAACAGCCAGGCGCACATGACGACCATGAGCCAGACGTCGATGACCGTATGCGGTCTGCGGAACCAGAGCGAGACAAGCGCGGCAAAACTCAGCGACCACACGAAGGACACGACGCCGATCATGGTCGGCGTGTAGTGGCCGTCGCGCAGCAGGACCGGCAACAGATCGTGTTGCGCGGTGACGATCCAGGTGCAGACGGCCATCGCGACGATGATTCCGAGCACGCAGGCATAGATCGCACTGCTCGTCGCACCCCGGAGCCGGGAGCCTCCGTCCTTTTCCTTCAGCCAGGCATAGCCCAGCACGCATAGCGGGAAGACGCCGTGCCAGATCATGTAGAGCCAGACCGTGGTTTGCCGGCCCGCGCCGAAGAGCCCGGTCGGTGTGAACAGGCCGGGGAAGGTGAGGGCATGGACCAGTGCCGCTGCGGCGGTGAAGAGATAACCGGTCGCGAGCCATAGCAATGCACGAGTCCGCAAGACTGCGAATTGCGAGAGCAGCAGCACTGCCGTGACGATGTCGCTGATGGCGAGCGCCGATTGGTAACTCGCGACGAAGGCGGGGACCGGCAGTAGCGGGATACCCGCGAAGGGTACAGCCGCTGCGAACAGGATCGAGGACACGCCGACAATCGTCAATGCCGCAGCGCGGTCGGTCGAGGTGGCCGGCAGGGTCGAAAGAAATGTGCTTCGGTCGATCGTTGCAGGCACGTCCACCTCTCGCAGGTCGATTTTGAGCTGGTCGGTCTTCAGCAGGGTCTTGAGCATCTCCGCTAGTCTCATTCGACTGCGAGCCCGTTCATGGTAGCGGGTTCTGGCGCTCATCGTGAACGGAACCGGCTTACGACTCAACCGACGGTTACAGCTTACTTAATTCTGGTGAGAACGCGGAGCAGGGATCGGTAAGATGGGCTTTACTGGACGGTGTCATAATGCCCCTCCGCCGCGGCGGGTTCCAGGTTTAAATCAGGCGATCTGATTTCGATATCGAGAGTTGTCCCATGCCCCGCGTTCTCGTCATCGACGACCAAAAGGACGTCCGCGCGATGGTCGCGATCGTGCTTCGGGTCAATGGTTTCGAGGTCGTGGAGGCCAAAAGCGGTGCGGCGGGGCTGAAAGCCTTCGCGGAAAGCCCCTTTGACGGGGCGATCGTCGACATCTTCCTCGGTGATACCAACGGCCTGGATGTCATCGCGGCCCTGCGCGAGCGCGCGCCTGCGCTCCCCGTCATTGCGGTGTCCGGAATGACGACGCTCGATTTCATGGACCAATCGCCCCACCTCGCCAATGTGGTCTGCCTGCAAAAGCCGTTTCGACCGAATGATCTCCTGCAAGCTCTGCGAAAGGCCGAGGCGGCGCCGAGCGGCGAGCTGCCGGCCGCGGTCTGACCTCACGCAAGAAGAACGCCCCGGGGCGAGCCGGGGCGTGGTGATGATTGGTCGGTCTGAGGCCACTCTAGCGGGGTTAGGTGCCGTTGCCCCTGATCTCGACGTAACCGCCCTTGGCATCCCATTTGTAGACGACGTAGTCGATCTGCTTGATGTCGCCCTTGGCGTCATACTCGATCGGGCCGATCACGGTGTCCCACTTGCCGGCCTTGATCGTCTCCATGACCTTCTTGGCGTCGGTGGTGCCGGCCTTCTTGGCCGCCTGCGACCAGACCTGCATCGCCGCGTAGGTGTAGAGCGTATAGCCCTCGGGATCGATGCCCTTGGCCTTGAACGCCTCGACGATCTTCTTCGCCGTCGGCTTATTGCGCGGATCGGGGCCGAAGGTGAACAGCGTGCCTTCGCCGGCCGGACCGGTGATGGAGGCGTACTCCTTGTCGGCGAGCGCGTCGCCGGCCATTAGCACGGTCTTGAGGCCCTGATCGCGCATCTGACGCAGGATCAGGCCGCTCTCCTGATGATAGCCGCCGACATAGACGAGATCGATGTTGTCACGCTTCAGGCGCGAGACGATGGCGTTGAAGTCTTTGTCACCCTTGTTGTAGGACTCGTACATCTTCTCGGTGATGCCGGCCTTGTTGAGCGCCTTCTTGGTCTCGTCGGCAAGACCCTTGCCGTAGGTGGTCTTGTCGTTGAGGATCGCGATGTTCTTGCCCTTGTAATTCTTGGCGATGTATTGCGCCGCGATCAGGCCTTGCTGGTCGTCGCGGCCGCAGACGCGCGCCACGTTCCAGAGCTTGCGCTCGGTGAACAGCGGGTTGGTCGAGGCCGGCGTGATCTGGAGCACGTTGCCGTCGGCATAGGCCTCCGAAGCGGGAATCGACGAGGACGAGCAATAATGCCCGGCCACGAACGGGATTTTCGCGCCGGCGATCTTCTCGGCGATCGAGCGCGCCTGCTTCGGATCGCAAGCGTCGTCCTCGACGGACAGGGCCAGCTTCTTGCCGTTGAGACCGCCGGCGGCGTTGATGTCGGCCACGGCCATCTCGGCGCCATTCTTCATCTGGCGGCCGAAGGCGGACTCGCCGCCGGTCATCGGGCCTGCGACTGCGACGGTGACATCCTGCGCGAATGCCGCGCTCGAGAGCGCGAGCGATGCGCCGAATGCCAGGCCGATGAGCTTCAGTGATTTCATGAGATACCTCGCGGGTGGTCGCCTGTGGAAGTTGCCGGGCTTGCCCGGTTCAAACCGGCGCCATTCTCGAATGAATTTGAGGAGAAGTCACCGGCAAAATACGGGCATCGGCGGAGATATCTCGCCACATTCGGCCCGCACGTGGGTCGGCCCTTGTCCGGCTTCGGCGGGCGTCAGCCGCGCCGGCCGCCTTCGAGGTAGGCGGCGCGAATCTCGGGGCGCTGCAACAACTCGGCGCCGGTCCCGGCCAAGGTGATCAGGCCATTGACCATGACATAGCCGCGATGGGCGAGCTTGAGCGCATGGTTGGCGTTCTGCTCGACGATCAGAACGGTCAGACCATCCTGCCGGTTCAGGGTGCGGATCGCATCGAAAATCTGACGGGCGATCAACGGAGCCAACCCGAGCGAGGGCTCGTCGAGCAGGAGCAGGCGGGGGCGGCTCATCAGCGCGCGGCCAATTGCCAGCATCTGCTGCTCGCCACCGGACAGGGTTCCACCGCGCTGGGCATAGCGTTCCTTTAGCCGCGGAAACAGCGTGAACACGCGCTGGAGCGTCACCTCGCGCTCCACATCCGTGCATTCGGTGGCATCCGCTCCCATCTGAAGGTTTTCCGCAACGCTCATGCGCGGGAAGATGCGGCGGCCTTCCGGCGATTGCGCGATGCGCAAATGCGCGATCTCGTGGGTGGGAACGTCGGTGATATCGCGGCCTTCGTACAGGATCTGGCCGGCACGGGCGCGCGGCTTGCCGAAGATCGTCATCATCAGCGTCGACTTGCCGGCGCCGTTGGCGCCGATCAGGGCAACGATCTCGCCGGCATTGATCTCGACATCGACGCCCTTCAGCGCCTCGATCTTGCCGTAGGCGGCGCGAAGGCTGCGGATCGCGAGCAGGGGATTGGGCGCAGACGTCACGTCCCGCCCTCCATCACGGCCACCGCCTCGTCCTCGTCGGCGCCGAGATAGGCGGCGATCACCTTGGGATCGTCGCGGACGTCGCGCGGAGAGCCTTCCGCAATCTTGACGCCATGGTCCATCACCACGATGTGGTCGGAGATTTCCATCACCACCGACATGTCGTGCTCGATCAGCAGGATCGAGGTGCCGAGCTCGTTGCGGATCGAGAGCAGGAGCTCGCTCAAGGCCGCGCTCTCGCGTGCATTGAGGCCAGCGGCGGGCTCGTCCAGGCACAATAGCGCGGGCTCGGTGCACATCGCGCGGGCGATCTCGAGCCGGCGCTGGTCGCCATAGGCGAAATTGCCGGCAGCGTCGTCGGCGCGCTCGAGCAGGTTGACCCGTTGGAGCCACTCGGTGGCGAGATCAATCGCGCGCTTTTCGGCGTCGCGGTAGGCGGGCACGCCGAGGAGACCGAGGAGGGTGAAGCCGGAGGCGCGCATCAGCGCGTTGTGCTGCGCCACCATCAGGTTCTCCAGCGCGGTCATGCCGGGAAACAGGCGGATGTTCTGAAAGGTGCGCGCCACCTTGGCCTGCTTGGCGATGCGGAAATCGTTCAGGCTCTCCAGTGCGATCAGCTTGCCGTCGTCATGCTTCAGGCGGATGCTGCCGCCGCTCGGCTTGTAGAAGCCGGTGATGCAGTTGAAGACGGTGGTCTTGCCGGCGCCGTTCGGGCCGATCAATGCGGTAATCTTCTTCCGCTCCGCCGAGAGCGACAGGTCCTGCACGGCGACGATGCCGCCGAAGCGCATCGTGAGCCGGTCGACGCTGAGAATCTGGTCGCGGCTCATCCGTGCCCTTCCTTGACGAGATCGGAGGAGATCGCATGCGCCTTGGTCAGATACACGGTGGGGGCGCGATGGCCGATCAGGCCGCGCGGCCGCCAGATCATGATGAGCACCATCGCCATGCCGAACACCAGCATGCGGTAAGTCTCAAGGCTGCGGAACAGCTCGAAGCCGCCGATCATGGCGAGCGCCGCGAGCGCAACGCCGAGCTGCGACCCCATGCCACCGAGCACGACGATGGCGAGCACCAGCGCCGATTCCTGGAAGGTGAAGGATTCCGGGCTGATGAAGCCCTGGCGCGTGGCGAAGAACGCGCCGGCGAAGCCGCCGAACATGGCGCCCGTCGCAAATGCCGTGAGCTTGGTGGTCGTGGTGTTGATGCCGAGCGCGCGGCAGGCGACCTCGTCCTCGCGCAAGGCTTCCCAGGCCCGCCCGATCGGCAGGCGGCGCAGGCGAATCGTGACCCAGTTGGTGAGAAGCGCCAGCGCCAGGATCAGATAGAACAGGAAGACGATGCGGTGGGTCGGCGAATATTCGATGCCGAGCTTGGCAGCTAGCCCGTCGTCGCTGTTGTCGAGCGGGATGCCGAAGAAGGAGGGCCGGGGAATGCCCGAGACGCCGTTGGGACCGCCGGTGAGCTCCTGCCAATTGATGATGACGAGGCGGATGATCTCGCCGAAGGCGAGTGTCACGATCGCGAGATAGTCGCCGCGCAGGCGCAGGACGGGGAAGCCGAGCAGCACGCCCCAGAATGCGGCGAGGATGCCGGCGAGCGGCAGGCAGATCCAGAACGACCAGCCGAAATTGGTGGCGAGCAGCCCGTAGGAATAGGCGCCGACGGCATAGAAGGCGACGTAGCCGAGATCGAGCAGGCCGGCGAGGCCGACCACGACGTTCAACCCCCAGCCCAGCATGACATAGGTGAGCACGAGGATCGCGAGGTCGAGGATGTAGCGCTGGTTATAGAAGATCACGGGCACCAGCAGCGTGAAGATCAGGAGCGCCGGCGCGAGGTAGCGGCCGATGAAGGATATGCCGCTCTGCACCGCCGGAGGTACCAGCTTCTCGGCACCGCTCGAGCCGATCCATTGCCGCAATAGCTCCATCACGATCGAGCCGCCGAACACCACGGCGACGAGGGAGGCGACCTCGCCGAATCGCGTCCAATAGGTGAGCTGGCCGGAGGATCCTGCCTCGGTGCGCACGCCGACCATCAGCGAGAACAGCACCAGCGCGATTAGCGCGCTAAGGAAGGATTTCTTCAAAATGTAGGAGATGCCTGCTGGGCGATGGTCGGACATGGTCGAGGGAGTTGTCACGCGGGCCGGTCCGTCAGACTTTTTCGACTTCGGGACGGCCGAGCAGGCCGGTCGGCATGAAGATCAGCACGACAATCAGAATCGAGAACGCGGCGACGTCCTTGTACTCCACCGAGAAATAGGCCGACCAGAACGTCTCGATCAGGCCGATCGCAAGTCCGCCGAGCATGGCGCCGGGCAGCGAGCCGATGCCGCCGAGCACGGCGGCGGTGAAGGCCTTGATGCCGGCGACGAAGCCCATGAAGAAATCCACCAGGCCATAATAGAGCAGGTACATCAGGCCTGCGACCGCGGCGAGCGCGGCGCCGATCACGAAGGTCATGGAGATGGTGCGGTCGACGTCGACGCCGAGCAGCGCCGCCATGGTCTGGTCCTGTTCGCAGGCGCGCATGTCGCGTCCGAGCCGGGTGCGTGACACCAGCCAGGTGAAGATCGCCAACAGCACGATGGTGGTGATGACCACCATGATCTGGATGTTGGAAAGCTGGATGACGAAGCCGTCCGGGCTCTCATGCAGCGTGTAGCCGCCGGTGATGAAAGGCGGGATCGGCTTGACGCGCGCGCCTTGCGCCACCTGCGAGTAGTTGGTCAGCACGAAGGACATACCAATCGCCGACAGCATCGGGGCGAGGCGGAAGGAATGACGCAGCGGCCGGTAGGCGATGCGCTCGATGGTCCAGCCGTAGAGCGCGGTGATCGCCATCGAGACCAGCAGAACCACGAGCAGGATCACCGGGATTGCGGTGAGGCCGAGCGAGATCAGAATCAGGAAGGTAATCAGCGCAATGAAGCCGCCGATCATGAAGACGTCGCCATGGGCGAAGTTGATCATGCCGACGATGCCGTAGACCATCGTGTATCCGATCGCGATCAGGCCGTAAATCGAGCCCAGGACGAGACCGTTGATGAGCTGCTGGGCGAAATAATCCATGGGCTGCCGTTACCAAACCTGACGCGGCTCAAAGGGAGCTCTTCGAGAGAGAGGTCGCAAGTTCTCCTCGGGCCCCGGCAGCCCTTGAGCATTCTTCCAGTTTTGTAACAGGAGGGAACTGGACGCTGCAACTGGCCAGATGTCGACATCCAGGCTTGTACAGAGGTCATTTTCGCCTTCGGTTCCCTCGAACCGCGAGGAATCGGGTTCCTGAGCAACCAAAATGGAGCGTGGCCGTTGTCTCGCCTCTGACGTCCAACAAGGGAGTTCCCCCGAATGACGAAGCAGCAGAACCAGAATCCGGGTCAGCAGAGTCAGAACCCCGGCCAGCGCACGCCTCAGCAACAGCAGGGCGGCGGCCAGAAACCCGGACAGCAGCAGCAGGATCCGATGCGCCAGGGCGACCGGCCCGGTCAGCAACAGGGTCAGGACAAGTAGTTTGGGAGCCCAGACGTGAAGAGGGGCCCTGCCGTAAGGCGGGGCCTTTTTTGTGGGCGCCCGGTCCGCCGGGCGGTTAAGGTAAACAAAGGGTTTAAATTGCCGCCACAGTCTGATGCGAGTTAGCTCCGGCAAAGCCATTGCCTTCCGTTGAGGGCTTTCGGCAAGCAAGCGGGAAGCGGCATGTTCAGGAATTGGCGGATCGGCTCGGTCAACGGCGCGCTGCTGGCGGCCTACTTCATCCCGGCCTGGACGCTGGTGGCCTTCAACATCATGGTCGCACCGGTGCACGGCCTCTACGAGCGGCCGAGCGTCGCGGTCGCCCTGTTCCTCAGCGACCATCTCGACATGGCGGGGATGAGCACGGTGCGGGCCGCCTGGCTGCTGGCCCTGGGACGGCTGACCGTCGTGGCGTTCTTTCTGATCTATCTCGCGCTGCTCTGCATCCGCCGCACGCGGAAGAATGGCGGCAGTGACGAGGCGCTCGGCATTGCCCTGGCGATCGGCAGTCTGATCTCGTTTGCCAGCATGGTGATGGCCTCGAAGGTCGGCGAGATGGCCGCGCTCCGGCTGCACGCGACCGAGCTTCTGCTTCTGCTCGGCGCGGCCATCGTCGTGGTGATCGAGAAGCCGGCGGCAGCGCCGAAGACCGTCGAGATCGCCGCTCCCCTAGGTCTTGAGCAGGCCGAGCTCCTGCACAATCGCTGAGGCTTCCTTCACGGCGTGGTTCGCCGCCGGAACGCCGCAATAGATCGCCTGCTGCAGCAGGATCTCCTTGATGTCGTCGGGCGTGAAGCCGCCTTCGGCGAGCGCCGCGCGCACGTGCAGGCGGAATTCGTCCCATTGCCCGAGCGCGACCATGGTGCCGATCACCAGCACCCGTCGCGTGCGCTCGTCGAAATGCGGCCGCGTCCAGATCTCGCCCCAGGCGTAGCCGGTGATCAGGTCCTGGAAGTCGGTGTTGAAGGCGTTGCGGTTCGCGATCGACTTGTCGACCCAGGCATTGCCCAGTACTTTTCGGCGTACATTCATGCCGGCATCGCGGCGGTTTTGGTCGTCCATATCTATCCTCCTCTCTGTCATTGCGAGCGAAGCGAAGCAATCCAGAATCTTTCCGCAGACGGCAGTCTGGATTGCTTCGCTGCGCTCGCAATGACGCGTGGTGAGATCAGCGCTGCGTCAAAAATCCTACCACCGCATCTGTAAACGCGTGCGGCTGCTCGACGTTAGAAATGTGGGCGGCATCGATGATGGTCATGCTGGCGCCGGGAATGTTCGAGCGGATCAGCTCGCCCGCCGAGATCGGCGTCGCCATGTCATGGCGGCCGGCGATCACCAGCGTCGGGCTCTTGATCTTGGGAAGCAGCGCGCGCTGGTCCAGTGTCGACAGCGCCTCGCAGCAGGCGAGATAGCCCTCGACGGGCGAGGCAAGCAGCATCGACTTCATCTTCGCGGTGATCTCGGGCTCGCGCTCGCGGAAATCCTGGGTCAGCCAGCCCGCAAGCACGGCATCGGCGACCGCCGCGATGCCGCCCTTCTTCACAGCGTCGATGCGTTCCAGCCATTTGGTCGGTTCGGCATAATAGCAGGAGGTGTTGGCGAGGATGATCTTACCGAAGCGTTCCGGCGCGTTCGCGCCCAGCCATTGTCCGACCATGCCGCCCATCGACAGGCCGCACCAATGCACCTTCTCGATGTTGAGATCGTCGAGGATCGCGAGCACGTCGCGGCCGAAGCGCTCCATCGTGTAGGGACCGGGCGGAACGTTGGACTTGCCGTGGCCGCGGCGGTCGTAGCGGATGACGCGGAACACCTGCGTCAGCGCCTTCATCTGCGGCTCCCACATTTGCAGCGTGCAGCCCAGCGAATTGGAGAGCATCAAGGTCGGTCCGCCGTCGCGGCCCTCGACCGAGACGTTGAGCAGGCAACCGTCGGCATCGATCATGGGCATGCGGCGTCTCCGTCGGATTCGCGGTTCTTATTCGCGATCGAGGCTGTCGAGCAGCCGGTCGATCAGGGCTTGGGAAGCTCCTTGATAGGCCATCGGCTCGAACAATGCCGCAATTTTTTCCGGCGGCAGATGAGCGGTAACAAGCGAATCAGCCGACAGTACCTCGCGCAGATGCTTCTTCTCGGCGACCGCGCGCTTGCTGGCGGCCTCGACGAGATGATGCGCATCGCTCTTGCCGATCGTCTCTGCCAGCGCAAAGGTGACCGCTTCCGCCATGATCAAGCCGTGCGTCGCATCGAGATTGCTGCGCATGCGCGCGGTGTCGACGTCAAGGCCCTCGGCGATGTCAACGACGGCGGCAAGCGCGCCCGAGGTGACCAGCATCAATTGCGGCAGCGTCGGCCATTCCGCGTGCCAGGGGCCGGCGCTGCGTTCGTGGTCCTGCACTTGCGCGGCAAAAATCGTCGCGGCGAGTTGCGGGGCCATGGTCGCAGCGCCAAGCGCGCTGGCGGCGGCGACTGGGTTGCGCTTGTGCGGCATAGTCGAGGAGCCGCCGCGGCCTTCGCCGGCGGGTTCGAACGCTTCGGCGACGTCGGTCTGCATCAGCAGCGAGACGTCGCGGGCGATCTTGCCGCAACTGCCGGCGAGAATCGCAAGGCAGGACGCCGCCTCCGCGATGCGGTCGCGATGGGTGTGCCAGGGCGCATCCGGCAATGGCAGGTTCAGCTCCTGCGCCAGCCGCTCTGCAACAGCTAGTCCCTTGTCGCCGAGCGCGGCGAGCGTGCCGGCGGCGCCGCCGAATTGCAGCGCGAGACCCTCGCGGGAGAGCCGCCTGAGGCGGCAGCGGCTGCGGGCAAGGCTTGCGGCGTATTCGGCAGCCTTCAGCCCGAACGGCATCGGCAGCGCGTGCTGGAGCCAGGTGCGCGCGACCATCGCGGTGGCGCGATGGGCGCGCGCCAATGCGGCAAGACCCTTGATGGCGCGGCTGAGGTCGGCGTCCAACGCACCGATGCCCGCGCGCAGCGTGAGCATGGTCGCGGTGTCGATGACGTCCTGGCTGGTCGCGCCCCAATGCACGTAACGCGCGGCCTCCGCATCGGCCCTGCCGACATTGGCGGTCAGCGCCTTGACCAGGGGAATCGCGAGATTGCCTGATCGCGTCGCGGCCTCGGCCAGGGCTGCCATATCAAAGGCATCAGCCTTGCAGGCGGACGCGATCGACTCCACCGCGGATGGGGGAATCACACCTGTGGCGGCTTCGGCCCGTGCCAGAGCTGCCTCGAAATCGAGCATGTTCTGGAGGGTCGACCGATCGTCGCAGACCGCGCGCATGGCTGCGCTTGACAGCATCGGCGCGAGCAGGGGGGAGAGGGATGTGCTCATATTGTGCGGGACCTAACCACCATGGCCCGCCTGTGCCAATCCCAAACCATCGGCGCAAGCTTTTTGCAGTTGCGAATATGCATTGCACGTGACCGGGGGCCGCCCTTTCCTTTACGGCCTCCGTGCGTTACTTGAGCAGCATTATAGTTGTGCGATCCGGGAGGCACCCATGGCCATGACGATGAACGGCGAAGTTCAGCTTGCGGCGCCGCGCGAGGCCGTGTGGGACAAGCTCAACGACCCCGAGGTGCTGAAGGCCTGCATCCCCGGCTGCGAGGAGCTGGAGAAGACCGACGACGGCGGCTTTCGCGCAACGGCGAAAATGAAGGTTGGCCCGGTGTCCGCGCGCTTCAAGGGCAAAGTCATGCTCTCCGATCTCGACCCGCCCAACGGCTACAAGATCTCCGGTGAGGGTGAGGGTGGGGTGGCCGGCTTCGCTAAGGGCGGCGCGGCCGTCAGGCTCGCGGAGAAGGACGGCGGCACACTGCTCTCCTACGACGTCGAGGCGCAGATCGGCGGCAAGTTGGCGCAGCTCGGCCAGCGCCTGATCAACGGCGCCGCCAAGAAGCTGGCCGACGAATTTTTCGCGAACTTCGCCAAGGCGGTACAGGGCTAAAGGCTATCGCCTTTGGACATGGCGCCTTGCGTCCGGGGCGATGTTGCTCCCGGGCATAATGGCCCATATGATGGGTCGGAATAATTATAAGAACCGCTTCGATGGGACCCGTCGGGGCGCTGATAGAGAGTGCTTATGGCAAAAATCTCCCTCATCGTGAACGGCAATCCAGTCACGGCCAATGTCGATCCCCGCACCCTCCTGGTGCAGTTCCTGCGCGAGAATCTGCGGCTGACCGGGACCCATGTCGGCTGCGACACCTCGCAGTGCGGCGCCTGCGTCGTGCATCTCGATGGCAAGGCCGTGAAGTCCTGCACCACGCTGGCGGTGATGGCCGATGGCCACGAGGTCAAGACGATCGAGGGGCTCGCCGCGGATGGCGCGCCGTTGCATCCGATGCAGGAGGCCTTCCGCGAGCATCATGGCCTGCAGTGCGGCTTCTGCACGCCCGGCATGATCATGACCGCGATCGACATCGTGCATCGCAAGGGCCATGAGCTCGACGACCACACTATCCGCGAAGAGCTGGAAGGCAATCTCTGCCGCTGCACCGGCTATCAGAACATCGTCGCCTCGATCACCGCCGGTGCGAAGGCGATGGCCAAATCCGATCTCGCGTAGACCGCGCGCGCATTCCGCGATCAGGACACACCCATGTATGAATTCAAATATCATCGCCCCGGCACCGTGCGCCAGGCGGCCAATCTCCTGGTGAAGAACGAAGACGCCAAGGTGATCGCCGGCGGCCACACGCTGATTCCCGTCATGAAGCAGCGCCTCGCCAGCCCGCCGCATCTGGTCGACCTCTCTCACATCGAGGGGCTCGACACGATCGAGATGAAGGGTCGCTCGCTGGTGATCGGAGCCACCGCCAAGCATGCCGAGGTCGCAAGCTCCCCGATCGTCGGCGAGGCGATCCCGGCGCTCGCCAGCCTTGCGGGTGGAATCGGCGATCCCGCCGTGCGTCACAAGGGCACGATCGGCGGCTCGCTCGCCAACAACGATCCGACCGCGGATTATCCGGCCGCCGTCCTCGCGTTAGGGGCGACCATCGTCACCAACAAGCGCCGCCTGAAGGCGGAAGAGTATTTCCAGGGCCTGTTCTCGACCGCGCTTGAAGCCGACGAGATCATCACCAAGGTGATGTTTCCGCTGCCGAAGAAGGCGGCCTATGTCAAATTCCGCAACCAGGCTTCGCGCTACGCGCTGGTCGGCGTGTTCGTGGCGCGGCGTCCGTCGGACGTGCGCGTCGCCGTCACCGGTGCCGGCTCCGAAGGCGTGTTCCGCGTCACCGCGTTCGAGGAGGCCCTGAAGAAGCGCTTCTCGTCGAAGGCGCTTGACGGCATCGTGATGCCGGCCGAAGGCCTCAACAGCGACATCCACGGCAGCGCCGAGTACCGTGCGCATCTCATCGGCGTGCTGACGCGCCGCGCCGTCGATGCCGCCAATGCCAAGGAATGAGCTGACCTCATTCCGCGGCCCAAACTGTCCCCGGTGAGGGCGTAGCGAGACTGGCTTTTTCATGACTTCAGCGGCCAATTCTTCCGGTGCTTTGCCGGCATCGGTCGATGCGATGCTCGAACTCCTGACCTCGTGTGGCTACCTCGCCGAGCGGTCGCTGGCCACGGTGACCTATCTCTCGCTGCGCATGGGCCGGCCGCTGTTCCTGGAAGGCGAGGCCGGCGTCGGCAAGACCGAGATCGCCAAGGTGCTTTCGGCGGCGCTGCGGCGGAAATTGATCCGCCTTCAGTGCTACGAGGGCCTTGACGTCTCCTCCGCGGTCTATGAGTGGAACAGCGCCGCGCAGATGATCGCGATCCGGATGGCGGAAGCGGCCGGCGACACTGATCGCGACCAGCTCTCGAGCGACATCTTCGCGGACCGTTACATGATCAAGCGGCCGCTCCTCCAGGCGCTGGAGCCCGACGTCGCCGGTCCGCCGGTGCTGCTGATCGATGAACTCGACCGCGCCGACGAGGCGTTCGAGGCGTACCTGCTCGAAATCCTCAGCGACTTCCAGGTGACGATCCCCGAATTTGGTACCGTGAGGGCGCCGCACCCGCCGATCGTCATCATCACCTCTAACCGCACCCGCGAGATCCACGACGCGCTGAAGCGGCGCTGTCTCTATCACTGGGTGGATTATCCCGCCGCCGAGCGCGAGCTCGCGATCGTCAAGACGCGCGTGCCCGGCATATCGGCGAAACTTTCGGAGCAGGTCGTGCGCTTCGTCCAGGCGCTGCGCAACCAGGACTTCTACAAGTCGCCGGGTGTCGCCGAGACCATCGATTGGGCCACCGCTTTGTCGGAGCTCGACGCCCGTTCGCTGACCCCGCAAGTGGTCGGCGATACGCTGGGCGCGCTGCTCAAATACCAGGACGACATCACCCGGATGCAGGGCGATGCCTTGCAGAAGGTGCTGAAGGACGCCACGAGCGAGTCGTAGGTCCGTCGTTCCGGGGCGCGACGCAGTCGCGAACCCGGAATCTCGCGCCGCAATCTCTGGATTCCGGGTTCGCCGCTTGAGCGGCACCCCGGAATGACGGAGAGAGGGATTAGACCATGGCTATCAACCATCTTGCCCCGGAGCAGACCGAGCAGTTCGCCGACAACATCGTCGGCTTTGCCCGCGCGCTGCGTGCGGCGGGGATGCCGGTGGGCCCAGGCGCCGTCATCGATGCGATGAGCGCGCTCCAGGTGATCGACATCGGCAGCCGCACCGATGTCTTCGCCACGCTTGAGGCCATCTTCGTCAAGCGCCACGAGCATGCGCTGATCTTCAAGCAGGCTTTCAACCTGTTCTTCCGCGCCTCTGAAGAGTGGAAGCATATGCTGGATTCGGTGCCGCTGCCGGAGCAGGCCAGGAAGAAGCCGCAGGCAGGCTCCCGCCGCGTGCAGGAGGCGATGTCGCAGCCGCGCATGACGGAGACGCCGCAGCACCAGGAGCAGGATCTGCGCCTGTCGGTCTCCGACAAGGAGATCCTCCAGAAGAAGGACTTTGCGCAGATGAGCGCGGCCGAGATCGCCGAGGCGCTTCGCGCCGTCGAGCGGATGCGGCTGCCGCAAGCCGAGCTCCTGACGCGCCGGCGCCGGCCCGATCCACGCGGGCTACGCCTCGACCTGCGCCGCACGCTCCGAGCATCTTTACGCACTGGCGGCGACATCATCGACATCCATCGCCTTGGACGGATCGAGAAGCCCGCGCCGATCGTTGCGCTGCTCGATATCTCGGGCTCGATGAACGAATACACCCGCCTATTCCTGCATTTCCTCCATGCCATCACCGATGCGCGCAAGCGCGTCTCGGTGTTCCTGTTCGGCACCCGGCTGACCAACGTCACCCGCGCGCTGCGCCAGCGCGACCCTGATGAGGCGCTGGCGAGCTGCTCGGCGTCGGTCGAGGATTGGGCCGGTGGCACGCGGATCTCTGCCTCGCTGCACAACTTCAACAAATTGTGGGCGCGGCGCGTGCTGAGCCAGGGTGCCATTGTGCTGCTCATCTCCGACGGGCTGGAGCGAGAGGCCGATTCCAAGCTGGCCTTCGAGATGGACCGGCTGCACCGATCCTGCCGGCGGCTGATCTGGCTGAACCCGCTGCTCCGGTTCGGCGGTTTCGAGGCCAAGGCGCAGGGCATCAAAATGATGCTCCCCCACGTTGACGAATTCCGCCCGGTACATAATTTGAGTTCGATCCAGGAGCTGATCACCACGCTCTCCCAGCCGCTGCCGCCGCATCACCGCAGCCTGATCCGCTCCGCAGCTTGAGAGGCCACCCATGCTCGATCGCGACGAGGATATTATGAAGGCGGCGGAGGACTGGCAGAAGGCGGGCCGTGGGGTTGCGCTCGCCACCGTCGTGGAGACCTGGGGCTCGGCGCCGCGTCCGGCGGGCTCGAGTCTCGTCATCAATGACGAGGGCACGTTCTTGGGCTCCGTCTCCGGCGGCTGCGTCGAGGGCGCCGTGGTCACCGAAGCCATGGACGTGATCGAGAGTGGCAAGCCCAAGATGCTGGAGTTTGGCGTGGCCGACGAGACCGCCTGGAATGTCGGGCTGTCCTGCGGCGGCACCATCCGCGTCTTCGTCGAGAAGGTCGGCTAGCCGTGAAGCTCGCGATCCTGCACGAACTCAACGCCGAGCGCGCCGCGCGCCGGCCGGTCATTCTGGTGACGGACACCGAAAGCGGCGAGCAGCGCCTGGTGAAGGCGAAGGACTTTGCCAAAGATCCGCTGCGCGCAGAGCTGGAAAAGCAGCTTCGCGCCGGCAAGAGCGCCAATGTCGAGGCCGGCGGCAAGAAGCTGTTCCTCAACGTCTATGCGCCGACTGCCAAGCTCGTCATCATCGGCGCGGTGCATATCAGCCAGGCCTTGGCGCCGCTGGCGCGCTCGCTCGGCTACGACGTCACTGTGATCGATCCACGCACGGCGTTTGCAAGCCCTGAGCGCTTCCCCGATATTCCGCTGATCGCCGAATGGCCCGACACTGCGCTGCCGCCGCTCAATGTCGATGCCTACACCGCCTTCGTCGCGGTAACGCACGATCCCAAGATCGACGATCCCGCGCTGCTGCACGCCTTCGAGCGCAATTGCTTCTACATCGGTGCGCTCGGCTCGCGCAAGACGCACGCGAAGCGGGGCGACCGGCTGCGGGCGCAGGGCGCGAAAGAAAGCGACATCGCGCGCATCCATGCGCCCATTGGCCTTGCGATCGGCGCGGTCTCGCCGGCCGAGATCGCGGTGGCGATCATGGCCGAGATCACGGCGGTGCTGCGCCTGCCTCCGAAAGAAAGAGAAGAAGCGGCATGAAGTTCGGCCCGGCGAGTCCGAGGGATGCGATCGGCGGGGTGACCGTCCACACCCTGCGCCAGGGACCGCTGGTGCTCAAGAAAGGCACGACGATCGGCCCCACCGAGGTCGAGACGCTGGAGCGCGCCGGCATCAAGCAGATTGTCGTGGTACGCATGGAGGCGGGCGACGTCTCCGAGGACGTTGCGGCCGCCAGCATCGCGCTTGCCGTCGGCGGCGAGGGCATCCATGTCGAGCGCGCCTTCACCGGCCGCGCCAATTTGTTCGCCGCGCGGGCGGGCGTGCTGGTGATCGACCGCGCCGCAGTCGACCGCATCAACAATGTCGACGAGGCCATCACCTTTGCCACGCTGCAGGCGTTCAAGCCGGTGGTCGAGGGCGAGATGGTCGGCACCGTCAAGATAATCCCGTTTGGCATCGGGGAGAGTTTGCGCGATGCCGCGGTGAAGGCCGCCGGCAAGGACGTTCTCAGAATCGCCCCTTACGTCGTCAAGCGCGTCGGCGTGGTCTCAACGCTGCTGCCGGGCCTGTCTTCCAAGGTGATCGACAAGACGCTGCGCGTCACTGCCGAGCGCCTTGCACCGGCCGGCGCCGGCATCGTCGCCGAGCGGCGGGTCCCGCATGAGGAGCAGGCGCTGTCGGCGGCGATCAAGGAGTTGCTCGAGCTGGGGGCTGAGCTCGTGATCGTGTTCGGCGCGTCCGCGATCGCTGATCGCCGCGACGTGATTCCGGCAGCCGTCACCGGCATCGGTGGTGAGATCGAGCATTTCGGCATGCCGGTCGATCCCGGCAATCTGCTGCTGATCGCCCGCGCTGGCGACGTCCCGGTGCTGGGCGCGCCCGGCTGCGCGCGCTCGCCGGTCGAGAACGGTTTTGACTGGGTGCTGATGCGGCTGCTCGCCGGCATCAAGGTGACGCGGTCCGAGCTGATGGGCATGGGCGTCGGCGGCCTCCTGATGGAGATCGTGACGCGGCCGCAGCCGCGCGCAAAACCCGAGACCGAGGGCAACAGTCAGGTCGCCGCCATCGTGCTGGCGGCGGGCCGCTCCACCCGGATGGGCGGACCGAACAAGCTGCTCGCGGAGTTCGAAGGCAAGAAGCTGGTGCGGATCGCCACCGAGCGGGCACTGGCCTCCCGGGCATCCGAGGTGATCGTCGTCACCGGCCACCAGGCCGAGCTGGTCGAGCAGGCGCTGCAAGGCCTGAAGGTCAAATTCGTCCGTAACCCGGATTTCGCCGGCGGCATCGCGAGCTCGGTCAAGGCCGGTATCGCGGCCGTGCCCGAGACCTGCGATGGCGCCGTGGTTTGTCTCGGCGACATGCCGCTGATCGACGCCGGCCTGATCGACCGCCTCATCTACGGCTTTGCGCCGGACCGCGGCAACCTCATTGTCGTGCCCGTCAGCGAGGGCCGCCGCGGCAACCCGGTGCTATGGTCGCGTCGCTTCTTTAAGGAGTTGATGACGCTCGACGGCGACGTTGGCGCGCGACACTTGATCGCCAAGCACACCGAAGCGGTGGCCGAAGTGCCCGTCGACGGCGAGAGCGCCTTCCTCGACATCGACACCCCGCAGGCACTGGAAGCGGCACGGCGCGGATGACAGTGTCGTAGCAACCCTCGCAAGTCGCCCATTTCAACCGCCCGTTCACCATCTGGAAACGACCGCCGCTTAGAGTCGCCTTCGCCTGCCTTGGGGGGAGGGGTTTTTCCATGGCTTCGAACGTCGTCGCGCGCCGTTGCGCGATGTTTTTCTTTGCTCTCTCGGTTTGTGTCTCCGGCGCCCGTCACATCACAGAAGCTCACGCCGCCGGTGCCATTGCGGTTGGCAAGTGCGGCGCCTATGGCCAAGCCTATGATTACGGCGCCGAGCACGAGGCCCGCGCCGTGGCACAGAAGCAGTGCAAGGGTGATTGCACCACCGTCACGATGAAGCGCGCCTGTGCTGCGATGTCGGTCGATCTCGTCAACCCGTGCGGCGCCTATGGCTATGCCGTCAAACCGAAGATCTCGGCGTCGCTGAATGCGGCGACGCGCGAATGCTACAAATACGGCGGCAAGGAATGCGTGATCCGCGCCTGGGCCTGCGACGCCAAGGGTTGATCCCTCGAGCGCTGAATCTTCTTGCCGTCATTCCGGGGCGATGCGTAGCATCGCGCGTGGAATGACAGTTAGGAATACACATGCAGTTCGACACCAAGATCGCCATCGTGATCCGCACCGATCTTCAGGCCTGGCAGAAGCTCAACATCGCGTCTTTCCTCACCAGCGGCATCGCCGCGGCCTTTCCGGAATGTATCGGCGAAGCCTATGAGGACGCCTCGGGCACGAAATATCACGCGCTGATCGGCCAACCGATCCTGATCTATGGCGCGGATGGTCCGGCATTATCACGCGCGCTCGACCGGGCACTGACACGCAACGTCAAACCGGCGGTCTATACCGAGGACATGTTCAAGACCACGCACGATGCCGCCAATCGCGAGGCGGTGAGGGGCGTGGCGCGCGCCGAGCTCAATCTCGTCGGCATCGCGATGCGTGCCGAGCGCAAGGTGATCGACAAGATCGTCGACGGTCTGAAGTTTCACAGTTGAATTTAGCTGCTGGTGTTTCACCTCTCCCGCTTGCAAGCGCTGGTGTTTCACCTCTCCCGCTTGCAAGCGGGAGAGGGAACGCACCTCACCCCGGCGGCATGCCATCGAACTTTAGCAGGCTGGGGTCGAGGCGGTCCCAGTCATGGCCGCGCGCGGCGAAAGTGACCGCCTGCGGCTTGTAGCGGGCGGGCTCGTCGAGGCTTGCGGCGCGGATCGTGAAGACGTCGGGCTGTGCCGCGAAGGTCATGTACACAGGCACGCCGCATTGCGTGCAGAAACCACGCGTCTTGACGTTGCCGCTGTCGGCGACCATGTCCCAATGCTTAGCCTCGCCGGTCACCGTGACGCCGGCGCGTGCGAACGTCGCGTACGAGCCATGCCCACTGCCGCTTTCCCGCTGGCAGTCGCGGCATTGGCAGTGGTTGCTGAACAGCGGCTTGCCGGCAATCGAATAGCGGATCGCGCCGCAGGCGCAGCCACCGGTATAGGGTTTGTCCATCGCGATATCTCCTCACTTCTCGCCGCTGATCTCGTCGAGCTGTCTGACGACCTTTTTCCAGCCGCCGCTCATCACGTTGTAGGCCGACTCGTTCCTCGGCATGACGAAGCCCGCATGGATCAGGCGGATCCGGGTGCCGGCTTCGACCGGAGCGAGGGACCAGGTCACAACGGTGTCGAGCGGCGCGCCGTAACCGGTGTTGCGCTCATCGCCGCCTTTCCAGGCGTAGACAAGACGCCTGTTGGCCACCACCTCGAGAACCCGGCAATGAATGACGCCGTCCCAGGCGCCGCCCGGGGTGGTCTGGAATGTGAAGGTGTTGCCTTCAACCGGCTCGAAGCCAGTCGGCTTCATCAGCCAACGCCCGATCAACTCGGCACTGGTCAGCGCCTTCCAGATCGTCTCCGGCGCATGAGGGAGCACTTCGTCAACGACGATGTCCCGGACGATATCTTGGGTCTCGGCTTTCAACTCGGCTGCACTCACGGATCGATCTCCTTCAAGAGGTCACGCAGGTTCTGGAAGCGCTCGCGCCAGAACACGCCGTAATGGTCCATCCAGGTGACCAGGGGCTCGAGCCCTTGCGGCGCGGCGCGGTAGTAGACATTGCGGCCCTCGGCGCGCTCGGCGACGAGGCCGGCCTGCTTGAGGGATTTCAGGTGCTGCGAGATCGCGCCCTGGGTCACGCCGCTGCCGCGTGTCAGCTCGGCGACGCTGATTTCCCGGCTGTCGAAGACGCGTTCAAATACGGCGCGGCGGGTCGGATCGGCGAGGGCGCGCATCACGGCCGTTACGGGGTTGGGGGTGGCTTCCATCATGAGAGACGCATTAGCATACACTAATTCATTAGTAAATGCTAATTCGTCGCGTCTAGTGCGATTCCGTCACCTATTGACGATGACTGACTAGTCAGTCATGAATTATGCATGACGAAGAAGCCAGCCAGAACGATCGCATCCGCGGCTCAAGCCGCAAGCCAGGCACCCGAAGCCGGCGCTGAGGCCGAGGCCCGCGTTTCAAATCGGGCCGCCCGCGCGGCGGAGCGGCGCGCCGCGATCGTGGAGGCGGCGATGGACGAGTTCATCGCGCGCGGCTTTGCCGCGACCCGGCTCGACGAAATCGCCAAACGAGCCGGCGTCGCCAAAGGCACGATCTACCTGCACTTTAAGGACAAGGAATCGATGTTCGAGGAGCTGGTGCGCACCGTGATCGTGCCGGTGGTCACGCGCCTTACGACGCTGCCGCCGCCGACCGGAACGGTCCGCGACCTTGTCGAGACCTTCGCCAGCAACTTTCTGAAGGAGGTCATCGGCACCAGGCGCGGCGACCTCGTGCGCCTGATCGTGGCGGAGGGGCCGCGCTTTCCGTCCGTTGCCGATTTCTACTACCGCGAGGTCGTCTCGCGCGGAATCGCGGGCATGCGCGCGCTGATCGAGCTCGGCATCGCCCGTGGCGAGATCCGCGAGAAAAATCTCGCGCGGTTTCCCCAGATCCTGGTTGCGCCCGCGATGATCGCGGTGATTTGGCAGAGCTTGTTCGCACGGCACGCGCCGCTCGACGCGCAGGAGATGCTGCGCGTCCATCTCGATTTGATTTTTGGCGAACGGAGGACGACATGAGGTCGTCGCAAATCATGTCTGACCTCATCCTGAGGAGCGCGGAACGCGCGTCTCGAAGGATGCAGGCCCGGCTGTGGCTCCTCGCCCTTCGAGAGGCCGCGGAGCCTGTCATCGGGCCGCGCTCCGCGCGGACCCGTTGGCGGCTCCTCAGGGTCAGGGGGCGACAGCTGTCGCGCCTTTGCTCGATCGTGGTTCTGGCGATCGTAACCTCGCTTGGCGGCTGCAAGGAGAAGCGCGATCCCGGCTTCCAGGGCTGGGTCGAGGCCGACATGATCTTCGTCAGCCCGGACGAAGCCGGCCGGGTGACCAAGCTCAATGTCCGCGAGGGCGACGAGGTCAAGGTAGGCGATCACCTCTATTCCGTCGATGACGACCTCCAGCTTGCCGATCTCAACCAGCAGAAGGCGACGCTGGCGAATGCGCAGCAGACCTATGACCGGGCGGCCTCGCTGAGCAAGACCGGCTCCGGCACGCAGGCCAATCTCGATTCTGCTGTTTCGGCTTTACGGGTGGCGCAAGCGCGGGTGGCGACGTCGGAGACGCGGCTAGCGCGTCGCAAGGGCTTTGCGCCGGTCGCAGGCACCATCCAGCAGATCTATTTCCGCGAGGGCGAGATGGTGGCGGCGCAGCGGCCGGTGCTCTCGATCATGCCGCCCGGCAACATGAAGCTGCGCTTCTTCGTGCCGGAGACCGAGCTGCCGAAGCTCGCCATCGGGGACACAGTGCGCATCGCCTGCGACAATTGCGCGGCCGATCTCACCGCAAAGATCTATTTCATCGCGACCTCGGCCGAATACACCCCGCCCGTCATCTACAGTCTCGATGAGCGGAACAAGCTGGTCTATCTGATCCAGGCGCGGCCCTCGCGCCCCGACGCCTTGCGCGTCGGACAGCCGATCAACGTCTATCTCGATCCGAAGACACCGGTGGCGGATAGGCGATGAGCGGCGGCAACGGCATCGCGATCGACGTCAAGGGCCTGACCAAGTCGTTCGGGGGCCGCGAGGTCGTGCACGATCTGTCGATGCAGGTGAGGCGCGGCTCGATCTACGGCTTCCTCGGGCCGAACGGCTCGGGCAAGACCACCACCATTCGCATCCTCTGCGGCCTGCTCACGCCCGACAGCGGCGAGGGCACCTGCCTCGGCTACGACATCCGCCGCGATGCCGAAAAGATCAAGCGCCAGGTCGGCTACATGACCCAGCGCTTCAGCCTGTATCAGGATCTCTCGGTGCGCGAGAACCTCGAATTTGTCGCGCGCCTCTATGGCCTCACTGACGCGCGCGGCGCTGCGCGCGACATGATCAAGCGGCTCGGACTGTCGGGCCGCGAGGAGCAGCTGGCCGGCGAGCTCTCCGGCGGCTGGAAGCAGCGCCTGGCATTAGGTGCCTGCACGCTGCCCAATCCGCAACTCCTGCTGCTCGACGAGCCGACCGCCGGCGTTGATCCCAAGGCGCGGCGCGACTTCTGGAACGAGATCCACGCGCTCGCCGCCGACGGCCTCACCGTGCTGGTCTCGACCCATTACATGGACGAGGCCGAGCGCTGTCACGAGATCGCCTATATCGCTTATGGTCATCTCCTGACGCATGGCACGGTGGAGCAGGTGATCGCCAAATCCGCGCTCACCACCTACACGGTCACGGGCGAAGACCTCAATGAGATCGCGGCCGCGCTCACGGGCAAGCCCGGCATCGATATGGTGGCGCCGTTCGGCACCTCGCTGCACGTTTCGGGGCGCGACGTCGCTGCGCTCGAGGCCAGCATCGGGCCGTGGCGCGAGAGAAGCGGCCTGCACTGGCAGAAATCGTCGCCATCGCTCGAAGACGTGTTCATCGAGCTGATGAGCCGCTCAAAGGACAATTTCCAGTAAGGACAATTTCCCATGAGCGCTGTCGATCATCCCGCGCCGGCCCACGAAATCCGGGAGCGCTTCGGCTTCTGGAAACGCTCCTATGCGATGCTGGTCAAGGAGTTCATCCAGCTGAGGCGCGACCGCGTCTCGTTCGCCATGATCGTGATGCTGCCGGTGATGCAGCTCATGCTGTTCGGCTATGCCATCAACACCACACCGCGTAACCTGCCAAGCGCGGTGCTGCTCCAGGAGGACTCCGATCTCGCCCGCTCGATCCTGAAGGCGCTGGAGAACACCGCCTATTTCCGCTTCCTCTATGAAGTGCACGATGTCGATGATTTCGACAATCTGCTGAAATCCGGCAAGGTGCTGTTCGGCGTCGAGATCCCGCGCGGCTTCGAGCGGGCGGTGCGGCGCGGCGACAGGCCGGCGCTGCTGGTCGCGGCCGACGCCACCGATCCGGTTGCGGCAAGCTCGGCGATCGGTTCGCTCGGCATGGTGGTGCAGACCGCGCTCAAGCACGATCTCTACATCGGCGATCCCCCGGAGATGCCGTTCGAGATCCGCGCCCATGCCCGCTACAATCCGGCCGCGGCCTCCAGCCTCAACATCGTGCCGGGCCTCGTCGGCACCATCCTCACCATGACCATGCTGATCTTCACCGCGCTGTCGGTCACGCGCGAGGTCGAGCGCGGCACCATGGAGAGCCTGTTGTCGATGCCGATCAAGCCGGTCGAGGTGATGTTCGGCAAGATCGTGCCTTACGTCCTGGTCGGCTTCCTCCAGGCCTTCCTCATCATTGGCATTGGTGTCGGCCTGTTCGGCGTGCCCCTGCTTGGCAATCTGTTCCTCCTGGCGCTGCTCTCGACGCTGTTCATCACCACGAATCTGTCGATCGGCTACACGATCTCCACGCTGGTGCAGAACCAACTTCAGGCCATGCAGATGTCGATGATGTTCTTTCTGCCGAGCATCCTGCTCTCCGGCTTCATGTTCCCGTTCGCGGGGATGCCGGCCTGGGCGCAATATCTCGGCGAGGGCCTGCCGCTGACCCATTATCTGCGTATCGTCCGCGCCATCATGCTGAAGGGCGCGACCATGCAGAACCTGCGCTTCGACACGCTGGCGCTGGCGGCCCTGATGCTGCTTGCCATGACCATCGCAGTGACGCGCTTCCGCCGCACGCTGGATTGAGGCAAGATGCCCCCGGAATCGAGGGGCGGAATGGCGAAATTTGCGAGCAGGAAGACGCGGCAGCATGCCGTGCTATCGGACGATTTCGAGCGTGAGCTGACGCGGGAGGTGCTGCGCACCGAACTGTTGCGGGTGCGCGCGCTGATCATGACGGGCTGCGTCATGGTGTTGTTCCTCACCGCGATCTATCTGATCGAGCCCGCTGTCGTGAACCGGGTCTGGCGCGGAACGGAAGGGCTGATCGAGGTCTATGGCCTTCTGGTCGGTTTCATCCTGTTCGAAGTCTGGGTCCACACCCAGATCAGGAAGAACCTCCGCCTCGATCGCGACCTGCCGGTGATCAGGCGCTATATCGGCACGCTGATCGAGACCTCGCTGCCCACGGTGTTCTCATCCTGCAAATCCGGACCATGGGCGCGAGCCAGGCGCTCGGCTTCGCCGTGCCGCTGATGTACTTCATTTTTGTCATCCTCTCGACCCTGCGGCTCGATTTCTGGCTCTCCACCTTCACGGGTTTCGTGGCCGCCGCCGGACTTCTGGCCGTCGCGCTGTATTACAATTCGGCGAGCGAAGCCGGCGAGCCCCAGATCTATTTTCACGCGGTGCGCAGCATTGTCATCCTGATCTGCGGCGTGCTCGCCGGCGCCGTCGGCGCGCAGCTGCGGCGGCAATTTGCCGCGAGCATCGCGGCGGCGACCGCGCGCGACCGGGTGACCAATCTGTTCGGCCAACACGTCTCGCCGCAGGTGGTGGAGCGGCTGATGGCGGCGGGAACGAGCGCCAGCGGTGATCTCCGCCGCGTCGCGGTGATGTTCGTCGATTTCCGCGGCTTCACGGCCGGCGCGCAGTCCCGCACGCCCCAGGAGGTGGTCGACCGGCTCGACGGCGCCTTCGCAATATTGGTCGACATTCTCGATCGCCACGGCGGTATCGTGAACAAGTTTTTGGGTGACGGTTTTCTCGCGCTGTTCGGCGCGCCGCTGGAAGCCTCCGACGCCGCGCATCGCGCTGTCGGCGCAGGCCGCGAGATGCTAACCGCGATGAATCGCATCAACGCGCAAACCAGCTGGCCGCTGCGGATCGGCATCGGCATCCATTTCGGTGAGGTTGTCGCCGGCAATATCGGCTCGCCCCGACGCAAGGAATACACGGTCATCGGCGACACCGTGAACTTCGCCTCGCGGCTGGAGGCGCTGAACAAGGAGTTCGGCTCCCAGCTCCTGATTTCCGCATCCGTCCGCGAAGTGCTGGGCGACGACGGCAGCGACGCCGTGGCGCTGGGCGAGGTCGAGGTGCGCGGCTATGAGCGGCCGGTCGCGGTGTTTCAGCTGGGGTGAGCGCTGTCTGGAACGGGGCGTAGGCAAAGCGCTCACCGTCTCTTCCGCGAATGCTCCGATTGCTCCGAATTTTGGGGCATGATGGGCGATGCTGCCGGCCTGTAGTGTTGCCGAAGACGCGGCCGGTTGCGGCCGCGACTTGCATGGGGAAACGAAAGATGCAGCGCCGCTACATCACCGTCGATGTGTTCACCGACCGCGCCTTTGGCGGCAATCAGCTCGCCGTGGTGCTCGATGCCGGCGGGCTCTCCACTGAGCAGATGCAGGCGATCGCCACCGAATTCAACTACTCCGAGACGACCTTCGTGCTGCCGCCGCGCGACAAGGCGAATGATGCCGAGGTGCGCATCTTCACCCCCGTCAGGGAGATGCCCTTTGCAGGTCATCCGAATGTCGGCACGGCCTTCGTGCTGGCGACGATCGCCAAGGAGCCGAAGCCGCGCCTGCTGTTCGAAGAGAAGGCCGGACTCGTGCCGGTCGACATCCGGCGGGAGCAGGGCCGGGTGGTGAGCACCGAGCTCACCGCGCCGCAGCCGCTGTCCCGGCTGTCGCAATTGCCTGCCCTGGATGCCGCGAGCTGTATTTCGCTCAGCGCGGAGGATATCAAGGTCGACCGTCACGTGCCGCAGGTTGTCGGTGTTGGAACGCCATTTCTGGTGATCGAGCTGCATTCGCGCGATGCGCTCAAGCGGGCGAGATCCGATGCGGCGGCCTTTGGCCGGGTATTTCCGCGCGACGGCGCGGCCTCGGCCTGGTTCTATACGCGCGATGTGCCCGCGGCGGAGGCGCCCTGCGAGCTTCAAGCGCGGATGTTCATGCGCGGTGCCGGCGGTCTCGCCGAGGATCCTGCCACCGGCAGCGCCACGGTCGCGGCCGCCGCGCTGTTCGCCGACCTCGACCCCGCGCGCGACGGCGAATTCAAGCTCACCGTCGGTCAAGGTTTTGACATGGGCCGGCCGAGCCTGCTGCTGACGCGGGTGCGCAAGCAGGACGGCAAGATCCGCTCCGCCCATGTCGGTGGCAGCTGCGTGCAGATGATGGAAGGGACGTTTAAGCTGGGCTGATTTGTCGTTCCGGGGCAGCGCGTAGCGCTGAGCCCGGAAGCCGTCCACCAACTCTGCCGCCCGATGGATTCTCAGGTGCGCAATTGCGCACCGTAGTTCGCGCTGACGCAGGCTCCGGAATGACGAAGCGCTACACCTGCCGCCCCGCCAGATTCGTCACCGCCACGCCATCGCGCTCCTCGATGATCTCCGCAATCATCTGGCGGTGGCAGTGGGTGTGGTCGCGCTCGTAGCAGAGCAGGCACACCGGGCCGGCCTTCTTCACCAGCGCCGAGAGCTCGTCCATCTCTTCCCTCGCCTGCGGCGTCTTCAGGTGCTTTGAATAGATCTTCTCCAGCACGTCGTATTGCCCGCTGCGCGCGGCGAGCCGGCCTTCCTTCGGAGTGCCGAGCGCGGCGAGGTGGACATAGCCGATGCCGCGCTCATCGAGGCCCGCGGACAGCTGCTTCTTGGAAAAGCCCGGCCGGCGCGAGGACGTCACCGCGCGCACGTCGACCACGAGCTTGACGCCGGCCTGCTCCAGCTCGTCGAGAACCGCTTTGGGCGGTGTCTGCTCATAGCCGATGGTGAAGAGTTTTTTCGCCTTCGCCATGGACATCCTCAGCTCACCCGCGCGATCAGTTCCATGGCGCCCTGCGGCGCGCGCACCTTGCCTTCGTGGATGACGTAGGCGAACACGTCGCGCGGCTCCTTCTTCGGCTTGGCTTTGTCAACCTTCGGCAGGTCATCGGGTTCACTGCCCGAAGCCCAGGCCTGAAAGCGCGCGGCCCAGGCATCGAGCTGCTTCGGCGGATAGCAGGTCTTGATCTCGTCATTGCCCTTCTGAAGCCTTGCATAGACGAAGTCGCCGGCGACGTCGGCAATCGCCGGATATTTGCCGTGCTCGGCGAACACCACCGGCGTCTCGAATTCGCGGATCAGCGCAACGAAATCCGGCGTGCAGAAGCTGTCATGGCGCACTTCCACGACATGGCGCAGCGCGCGTCCGTCGAGCTGGCGCGGCAGCAGCTCCAGAAACTTGCCGAAATCGGCGCCGTCGAATTTTTTCGTCGGCGCGAACTGCCAGAGCACCGGCCCGAGATGGTCGCCGAGCTCCAGCACGCCGGAATCGTAGAACCGCTTGATGGAATCGCCCGCCTCGGCGAGCACGCGGCGATTGGTGGCGAAGCGCGGTCCCTTCACCGAGAACACGAAACCCTCGGGCACCTCGCTCGCCCATTTGCGAAAGCTCTCCGGCTTCTGTGAGCCGTAATAGGTGCCGTTGATCTCGATCGAGGTCAGCTTCGAGGCGGCGTACGACAGCTCCTTGGCCTGCGTCAGCTTCTCCGGATAGAACACGCCGCGCCAGGGCTCGAAGGTCCAGCCGCCGATGCCGATGAAGATGTTGCCGGATTTTTTTGACGCGGTTTTTGCTTTGGCCACGGAAGGATCTCGCATCGACGGGGAGGGACCTCATCCTAATCAAACCAGTTGTGATTGGCCAGTTGGCCGGTCCTGTCTAAGCTCGCGCCTGGACCCGCGAAAAAAGGAGAACAAGATGCGGATGCTGTTGCTGGGAGCCGCGCTCGTCATGATGACATCTGCTGCCATGACATGTTCTGCTTTGGCGGATGACGACGACACCAAAAGCGCACAGAAACTCGCCCAGCAGGGCCGCGACGATTACTGGCATTGCCTGGCGCGGGAATATTCCCGCGACTCTAATCAGGGCCTGTCGGAACAGGATTTTGGCCGTTCGGTCGCGGGCGCCTGTCCATCGGAGCGGCAATATTATCGCGTGGTGCTGCTCGATTATCTCACCACGCATTACCCCAACATCGATGCCGGCGCCCATCTCGATACCGCAAACAGGGCGGTGGAGTCGGCGCAGAAGGACATTGTGATGGCCTACGTCAAGCACCGGCCGCCGCAGAAATAGCTCCATTGAGCTTTGCGGCATGGCGAACCCTTCCGGCTGTGCGGTCATCCATGATATCACTGGGCGCATCTGGAACAGGGATGGGTCCATGTCGTCTGAGTCGGTGGGGGGCATTCTGGGCGCGATCGTCGCGGCGGCCGTGCTTGCGGTCGCCGTCGTATTCGGCCCGATTGGCCAGTACGGCAGGCCGCCCAAGCCGGTAAAAGTCGAGTCAGCCCCTGCCGCGGCACCCGCCGCCCCTGCCGCGCCGGCGCCGCGAGGGCCTGTGATTCGGGAAGTGCCCAACCAATAGGGGGCGGAAAAGTGCCCTGAAGGGGGCCTTGCGGAGCGGCCTCGCCATTCCTATCTAGCTTCTAACGGCGACGTTGAGTGACGTTCTCCGTCGTTGGAACGACCTTGGAATAGCTCAGGCCTGCGCCGGATGTACGCGCGGCCCGCCGTTCCGGGGTCGTTGGCATTTTAGGCCCTCTTTTGGGCCGTTCCCCACACAAACCTCGGCTTGGTAGCGCAAGAACTTGGCAGCGCAAGACACGGCGGATATACGCTCCGTCATGAATGAAGCGATCAGACCGGGCGCCGACAACCTGCCGCAGGCTCAAGAGGGGCCGGAACTGTCGGTGATCGTCCCGACTTTCAACGAGCGCGACAACGTCACGGTGCTGTACCGGCGGCTGGAGGCGACGCTCGCCAGCGTCGCCTGGGAAGTCGTGTTCGTCGACGACAATTCGCCCGACGGCACCTGGGACGTCGTGCGTGCGCTGGCGCAGCGCGACAGCCGTGTGCGCTGTGTCCGCCGCATCGGCCGCCGCGGCCTGTCAGGCGCCTGCATCGAGGGCATCCTCGCCTCGAGCGCACCCTATGTGGCCGTGATCGACGCCGACCTGCAGCATGACGAGACGCAACTGCCGAAGATGCTGTTGCTGCTCGCGAGCGATCAAGCCGACATCGTGGTCGGCAGCCGCTACATCGAGGGCTACAAGAGCGAGGGCTTCAACAAGCAGCGCGCGGGGGCCAGCGCGCTGGCGACCGAGTTCGCCCGGAAGATGCTGCGGGTCGAGATCGCCGATCCCATGAGCGGCTTCTTCATGATCCGCCGCGATCGTTTCGAGCAGCTCGCGCCAAAGCTGTCGGTGCACGGTTTCAAGATCCTGCTCGACCTGGTCGCGACCGCGCATGGCAACTTACGTGCGGTCGAGATTCCCTACACCTTTGGCGCCCGGCAGCACGGCGAGAGCAAGCTCGATTCCATGGTCGCGCTGGACTTCCTTGGCCTCGTGCTGGCCAAGCTGAGCAACGACATCGTCTCGCTGCGCTTTATCTTGTTCGCGATGGTCGGCGGCATCGGCCTCGTGGTGCATCTCGCCACGCTGTTCATCGCGCTTCAGCTGTTCAAGGCGCCGTTCGCGGAGGCGCAGGCCGCCGGCGCCATCGTCGCCATGACCAGCAATTTCATCCTCAACAACTTCCTCACCTATCGCGACCAGCGGCTGAAGGGCTTTGCGCTGCTGCGCGGCTTGATCGCCTTCTACATCGTGTGCAGCGTCGGCCTGCTCGCCAATGTCGGCGTCGCCTTCTCGGTCTACGACCAGGAGCCGATCTGGTGGCTGGCCGGCATGGCCGGTGCATTGATGGGCGTGGTGTGGAACTACGCGATGTCCGGACTGTTCGTCTGGCGCAAGAAATAGCGCGATATGGGCGGAGCTGACGCGCGGATCGTCCGCAACACCGCGCTCACGATTCTTGCGTTGGTCGTGTTGCGGCTGGTCGCCGCGGCTTTCACGCCGATCACCTTCGACGAAGCCTATTACTGGATGTGGTCGAAAAATTTGGCGGGCGGTTACTACGACCACCCGCCGATGGTGGCCTATGTGATCCGCGCCGGCACCATGATTGCCGGCGACACTGAGCTCGGCGTCCGCCTTGTCTCGATCCTGCTGGCGCTGCCGATGAGCTATGCGGTCTACCGCTCGGCCGCGATCCTGTTCGGCAGCGCGCGCGTGGCCGCCACCAGCGCCATCCTGCTCAACGTGACGATGATGGCCGCGGTTGGCACGCTGATCGTCACGCCTGATGCGCCGCTGCTGGTCGCCTCCAGTTTCGTGCTGTTCTTCCTCGCAAAGGTGCTGGAGACCGGACGCGGAGCATGGTGGCTTGCGGCCGGCGCGGCCGTCGGTGCGGCGCTGCTGTCGAAATACACCGCGATGTTCTTTGGGCTGGCGATCCTGATCTGGCTCGCTTCCGTCCCGAAGCTGCGGCACTGGTTTCTCTCGCCCTGGCCCTATCTCGGCGGTCTCGTGGCCCTCGCGCTGTTCTCGCCGGTGATCCTCTGGAATGCGGACCATCACTGGGTGTCGTTCGCAAAGCAGCTCGGCCGCGCCAGAATCGAGGACTTCCGTCCCGTCTTCATCGCCGAGCTGATCCCGACCCAGATCGCGTTTGCGACCCCGCTCGTCTTCATCCTGGGCGCGATGGGGCTGCATGCGCTGACCTGGCACCGGGCCGGCGCGCTGGCCTCGCGCGTGCTGATCGCGACGATGTTCTGGACCGTCGTTGCTTATTTCGTCTGGCATTCGCTACACGCCCGCGTCGAGGCCAACTGGTTTGCGCCGGTCTACCCACCCTTCGTCGTCGCCGCGGCCGCCGCCGCCAACCTCGTGCAGTGGAAGCCGCGCCAGCGGCGCCTGGTGGATTTCTGCCTGCGGTGGGCCGCGCCGGTCAGCATCGTGATGTTTGCGGTCCTGATCGTGCAGGCCAATACCGGCTGGCTGTCCGGCTATCGCCGCGATGCCACTGTGCGCAGCGTCGGCGTCGGCTGGCGTGAGCTTGCCGCGCAGATCGAAGCGGTGCGCGCGCGCAGTGGCGCGACCTGTGTGCTCGCGCAGGACTATGGCACCACGGGCTGGCTCGCCTTTTATTTGCCGCGCGGCACCTGCGTGGCCCAGCAGACCCAGCGCATCCGCTGGGTCAACATGCCCGACCCCGATCCCAAGCTGCTCGCCGGCAAGCTGCTCTATGTCGACGAGCTGCGCAGCGATGGTCATCCTGCCCTCAACGACCTCTTTGAGAAGGTGACGCAGATTGCGCAATTGCAGCGCAAGCGCGGGCCGCTCGTGGTCGAGACCTACGGCATCGATCTCTTGGAAGGCGCCAAGGGCGACGTGCTCGACCGCTCCCCGCCGCCGGAAGCGCGGTAAGGGCTTCAGCCGATCATCTCGGCCTTGGTGGCGGCCTGGTCCGGTACGTCCCGATCGCGCCAGAACCAGACGGTCACGACGCCGGAGCGGCCGCGGACTTGCGTGAGCAGGGGGCCTGACAGGATGCCGTCGGGAGCGCCGTGGAAGTCGGCGGTGTCCAGCAGCGTATCGCTCAGCGCAAGCCGCGCGCCGTTCCGGGCGGCGACCTCCATCAGCCGGCTCGCGACGTTGACGGTGTCGCCGGTCGCCGTGATGTGCTGGTGGCTTTCGCCGAGGCGGGAGGCGACGATCTCGCCGAAATGCGCGCCGATCTTGAAGCCGAGCTGATGTCCGATGGCAGGCGGCAACGAGGCGATCCAGCGCTCGACTCCGCGATGCAGGTCGATCGCGCATTTCAGCGCGCGCGCCGCGTCATCGGGTATTGCGCGCGGCAGTCCGAACAGGATCATGGCGCCATCGCCGAGAAAGCCGGTGATCAAGCCGCCGCAATCGGCTGCGGTCTTGTCCAGCAGCGCGTGGAACGCCTTCAGGATGTCCTGGAGCGCGTCCGGATCGGTCCGTTCGCTCAAGCCTGTGAAGCCAGAGAGATCGATGAAAACCACGGCGGCGTCTTGCCGAATGGGCTTGGACAGGAAATTCGGATCGCGCGCCAGCCAGTCCTGCACCGCCGGCGCCTGGAATTGCGCCAGCGACCTGCTCTTGGCGGCGAGATATTGCGTGCGGCGGCCTCCCGCCCACAGCTGCACGCCGGCAAAGATCGCAACCGGCGGCACGGCCGCGGCGAGCGTCGTCGCGGCATTCAGCCAGATGCCGTGGGTGAACGCGAACAGGTTCAGCCCGGCCCACGCGATCATCACCGCGGCCGCCGCCATGATGCCGAGTGCACTGCGCCGCCAGGCAAGCAGGCCGACCAACAGCATTGGCAAGAGGATCGCGGCGAATGCGTCGGCGGTATGCACCCTGCGGTCGCGCACGATGCCGTCGCCAGCGACGAGGTGGGTGATTGCGGTCGCGACCACCTCGACGCCGGGCATCAGCGAATCGAACGGCGTCGGGTAGAAGTCGCCGCCGCCGGCGACCGCGGCGCCGATCACGACGATCCGGTTCTCGATCGCGGCGCGGTTGAGCGTGCCGTCGAAAATGCTCTGCGCGCTGACGGTGCGGATGGTGCGGCGCGGGCCGTAATAGGTGATCGGCAGCGCGAAGTCGGTATCGGTCGGCACCACGCGGTCACCGAGCCTGAGATGATCCGGCGCGATCGTCAGCGGCTTGTCGAGCGCGCGGGCCGCCACGCGCAAAGGAAACGACAGCTCGACCTTGTCGGCCGTCCGGAACAGCATCGGCACCGAAAGCGGCGAGCCCGACTGTCCCGTCGCGACGTTGACGACGCCGACCTCTGCATGCTCGGCGAAGGCGGGCAGCGGCAGCAGGAAGCGCTCGGCCTGCGGCAGGACCGCAAGGGGACCTTCGCTGCTCGGCGCCACGGTCTCGCTGTCGGTCGGGAAGATCGCCGCCGCCGCGAGCACCATCGGACCGGTGGCGAGCGTGTTGGCGAGCGTCGCATCGCCGATCGCGGCACTGCGGTCGACCAGCAGCAAGTCGATCGCGATGACCTTCGGCTTGAACTGCACGATGGTGTCGACGACGCGGGCGAGATCGGCCCGGGGCAGCGGATAGCTGCCGCCGCGCTTCACCACAGTATCGTCGATCGCTACGATGGTGACGAGATCGGGCGGGCGCTGCACGCCGCGGACCTGGGTCCGCCAATCCGTCAACGTCGCTTCGAGGCGGTCGAGAAAGCGCAGATGGCCGTTGGCGTGCGCGGCAAAGATGCCCGCGCCCCATAGCGCGGTGAGAACGAGTGCCACCAGGATCTGAACGCGTCGGCTACGCATGCGGTCGGTTTGCAATCTTCTACTGTCCAAATCTTATTGAGCTGAGCCTTATCGACCCAGCTTATTGTCCGAGTCGTGCCATCAGCGCGTCGACGCGCGGCTGGCCCCACGTCTTGACGGTCAACGGGCCGGTTGCCTCGACATCGACCCCTTCGCCGGGTCCGAGCACGACACCGCGTCCACGAGCCCTGCGGGTCACGCCGACGCGGCCGTCAGCGACGAACACGGAGGTCTTGGCGTCCGCGACATCGACCGCCCATTTCGTGCCGCGCACCGCCGCGATCGCCTGCGGGGTCAACACCTTGAAGGGATTGCCGCCGGGCTTCTTGGGCACCTCGATCAGCAGGGCTTTGCTGCTCAATTCCACGGAGTCTATATGTCCGTCGCGGTTGGCGTCCTTTAGTTCAAATCTGGCGCCGTTTTCCGCAACGATCGTGATGCCGTTGTCGCAGCGCCAAACCTGCGTGCCCACGGCCGACGGCGATGCCGTACAGCCCGCATTGGCAGCAGACTGTGCCCTTGCAAACCCAATCAACAACAATAAACACGCCAGGGCGCAAAACCCGGCGCGCGAAAAGCCTCTCATGCCTGCCTCCGTTTGCGTGCTCGGCACAGTTCAAGGCGATGTTGATACGGTACCGTATCACACGCAGAGGCTGCCGAAAAGTACTGACTCAGGAGCTATTTTCTCGTCGCGGCGATTTCCAGGCCGGCGCGATCAACTTTCAGTCACAGCGCCGTGCCGCGTGAGCACTTCCGTCCCGCGGTGCGTGACCTGCATGAGCTGTTGCCGCGACCGCCCGGCGCGCGGCAGGGCGGCTGGAGTCCACCAGCCTCGCAACCCCTCGGCGCTGTGGTCAGGCCCAGTTTGATGATCACGAAAAAGGCGCTGTTGGGTGCGTCTTGGCTGCGGGCGGAGGCGTCGGGTGGCCGGCCTGAACCGGTCGAGAATTCATGGTTAACAGTTTCGGCTAAGGCCGTAATTCTGCGGGCTTTTTTCCCGAAATGGGACGACGTTAACGAGTTGCCCCATATCCGCCTGAACTTAATCTGCATTTAACTAAAAGTCGCCTTAATGACGCTCCGACCCTCTGCGAGATGCTGGTCCCGGATCGTGACCAGCGGCGCTTCGAAGGGGGACTGAGTGACACCGTCCTGGACGCAAGGCGAATGAGTACGAGTATCGCTGCGCAGAGTAACGCGGCACGGAAGTCCAAGAAATTCTCGAAGAATTATTCGCGGAAATCTTCCCGGAAAATGACCACCCGTAATTGGCTCGGCGCCACGGCGATCGGCTGCGTCGTGATTGGCGCCGGCTGGACCATCTACCACAACATCCTTGGCGCCAGCGTCTATCCGACCGTCGGCAACAGCGGCTACGACGAGCCCGTGATCAAGCGCGCACCCAAGGTGGTGCTGCGCGAGGCGGGCGAGGCGGTCAAGGAAACCTTCGCGCTCCTGCCGGACCGGTTGCAGGTGACCGCGCCGATCTCGCGCGAGATGTTCAACGAGCGCTTTGCCGCGGCTGCGACGCAAGGCGTGGCCTCGAGCGCGGCCAGCGCCGCGCCTGCAGCGCCGGCAATCAGCGTTGCCGAGGCCAAGGACGCTATCAAGGATGCGTCGAAGGAAGCCGCGAAGCCCAACGTGATCGCGAAGGTCGCGGACGCGCTGAAGCCGCAAGGCTCGGCCAAGATCGTGGACGCTGCCAAGGCCAAGCGCGCTGACGCCGGTGTGCAGCTGGCCTCGGCCGATCCGGCCGAGATCGTGCCGGCGCCCGAGGCTAAACCAAAATCCTTCGCCGATCGCGCCAAGGCTGCGGTGATGTCGATCACCGGTCCGCGCCAATCGATGGTCGAGAAACTCTGGGGCAAGCGTGAGCCGTCCGGCGGGCTCTTGGCGTATGCCTCGGCCGATGCCAGCATCACAGCGTCCATCGCGCCGAAGGAGCAGAATCCGATGTTCGGCGGTGCGCCGCCCTATGAGCGCGACACCGCGGTCTACGACATCACCGCCAAGACGGTTTATCTGCCCGATGGCACCAAGCTCGAGGCGCATTCCGGCCTCGGCTCCAATCTCGACGATCCGCGCTCCCAGCGCCAGCGTATGCGCGGTGTGACGCCGCCGCACATCTACACGCTGAAGCCGCGCGAGGCGCTGTTCCACGGCGTGCCGGCGCTGCGCCTGACCCCGCTCGGCGGCGAGAGCGCGATCTACGGCCGCGACGGCCTGCTCGCGCACACCTTCATGCTCGGTCCGAACGGCGATTCCAACGGCTGCGTGTCGTTCAAGGATTATTACGCGTTCCTGGACGCCTACCGCAACAAGGGCATCCGCAAGCTCGCGGTGCTGGCGCGGGTGGAGTGAGACGCGCTCAACTCGCCATCGTCTTGCGCAGCGCCATCTCGGTCGCGATCGCCTCACGCACGGCGGGCCGCGCCTGCATGCGCTCGAGATAGGCGGCCAACGATGGCCACTGCGCGATATCGATTCCTGCATGACGGAGCAGCAGCAACGCCCAGGTGAGATGCGCATCCGCAACGGTGAAGCCGTGACCGACCAGGAATTCGCGGTCCGCCAGATGCGCTGATGGCGCCGACAATGTCTGCACAATTCTAGCGCGCGGCTTGGCGAGCGAGCCGTCGTCCTTGTACCAGAAGGCCGGAAACAGGAACGCCTTGTGGATCTCGGCGCCGATGAAGCTCAGCCATTCCTGGAGGCGATAGCGGTCGGGATCGCCAAACCGGGGCGCAAGGCCCGCCTGCGGCCTCACATCGGCGATGTATTGCAGCACTGCCGCGCTTTCGGTCAACCGCTCGCCGTTCTCCAGGACGAGGACCGGCACCGCGCCCTTCGGCGACACATCGCGGAAATCGGTGTCGTCGTCCACGACCTTCTTCGTCCAGATATGGGCAAGGTGATACTGAGCCTCGACGCCCGCCTCCATCAGCGCGATACGGCTCGAGAGCGAGCAGGCCATCGGGAAGAAATAGAGCTGCAGCATCCTGAACTCCTTCACGCCAGCGCATCGCCGCGCGCGATGATCGCGAAGCGGTCCGAGAGCTCGGCCAGCGCGACCTCGTGGATGGTCCGGGCATCCAGCGTGCCGCCGCGGCCGTCGGGCAGATCACGCGTGGCGCAGGAATCGGCATCGATGGTCGTGCGAAACCCGAGATCGAGCGCGGCGCGGGCGGTGGAGCTGACGCACATGTGCGTCATGAATCCGGCCAACACGATGTTGTTGCGTCCGCTGGCGGCGAGCTGCGCCTGCAGGCCGGTGCCGGCGAAAGCGTTCGGCAACTCCTTCTCGATCACGAGCTCGTCCGCAAGCGGCGCGAGCTCGGCGACGATGGCGCCGCGATCGGCGGAGCGATCGAACAGGCCGCCGGGCTTGCCGCGATGGGCGATATGGATGATCGCAGATCCGCGCTCGCGCGCCCGCGCCAGCAGGACGGTCGCCCGCGCGATCGCAGGCTTGGCGTCCGGCAGGGCGAGGGGACCTGCGAGATATTCGTTCTGGATGTCGATCAGCACCAGCGCGGCGTCGTCAAGACGCGGCGGAGTGAGGTCGGCACCGGCGAGCTGCAGCAGGGTCTTTGCGGGCATCATGATCTTCAGAATCTCCAAGCGTAAGGTTGGCCGAGCATAGCTCGTCGGTAGCCTGCCGATATGCAGGGATATTGCAGCCGACGGCTGCGATATTGCAGGCCAATGCCAGCCGATGTAGCCTTGAAACCATGAATTGGGACGATCTTCGCATCATCGCCGCGGTCAGAGACGAGGGCACCTATGCCGGCGCCAGCGCGCGGCTGCGCATCGACGAGACCACGGTCGGACGTCGGCTGGCGCGCATCGAATATGCGCTCGGCCTGCGCCTGTTTGAGGCTGCCGACGGTGTCCGCAAGCCGACGCGTCAGTGCGAGGCGGTGCTGGCGCACGTCCAAGCCATGGCCGCGCATGCCGCCGAGATCGGTCGCATCAGTGAGAGCATGCCCGGCCCCGTGGGGCGGCTGCGCATCGCCGCGACCAATGCGGTCGCCGAGGAGGTGCTGTCCCCGCATGCGAGCGAGTTCCTGCGCGCCAATCCCGGCCTGACGCTGCAATTCCTGACCTCGAGCGAGAACGTCAGGTTCTCGCGCTGGGAGGCCGATCTCGCGATCCGCCTGCGCAAGCCCGACAAGGGCGACTTTTCGATCTCCAGGCTCGGCGACATCCGCATCTACTATTTTGAACCGGACGCGACTGAAGGCGAGCCGGTGCTATGCGCTTATCCGGACGAGCTCGGCGCCATTCCCGAGATGCAATTCCTGCGGACGAAGAAAATCCGCCCTCGCTGCGTGACCGACAATGTCCGCATCATCCGCACCCTGATCCGCTCGCATCAGGCCGCTGGCGTGTTGCCGGAGCACAGCTGCACCGAGCTGCTCGGCGATCGCCGCCTGCGCGCCACGCTGCTGCCGAAACGCCGCGACGTCTGGCTGCTCGTGCAAAACCATCTCAAGCGCGACGCCGCGACACGTGTGACGATCGACTGGCTGCGAGCGTGTTTCAGCGAACTTGCGCGGGGATAACCCGAGAGCGCGTGAAAACCCGAAGGCCCATGGGCGGCCTTCACATATCCGTTGTGTCGCCCTTGCCATGAATGGCCGAACCTATGCGACCGAGATCACGGAGCCGGGATTGCACGCGCGCGAAAGTTGCGTAATCTCGCGACGGCTACGGATTTGATCAGGGCAGGTGCATGACCATTCAGGAAACATTCCGGCCGCGGTCGTCGGCGCAGTCGCGTGAATGGAAGGCGATTGTCATCCTGATCCTGTTGATTCCGCTGCTGTGGTCGCCGCCGTTCCTGTTTCGCTTCTTGCTGTATCAGCCGTTCAACATCCCTTCTCGTTCGATGGCGCCGACGCTGATGGTCGGCGACTACGTCTTCGTCGCGAAATATGCCTATGGCTACGGCCGCTATTCCTTTCCTTTCGCGCCGTCCTGGATCTCGGGCCGCCTGTTCGCCGCCGAACCGGAATATGGCGAATCGTCGTGTTCCGGACGGCGAAGGACAGTTCGGTCGATTACGTCAAGCGCATGGTCGGGCTGCCCGGCGACCGCATCCAGGTGCGGCAGGGCCAGCTCATGCTCAACGACCGTCCAGTGACGCGCGCCGCTCGAGCACGGGCTCGCAGGCATCGCCTGCGGTGTGGATGGCAGCTTCAAGGTCAAGCGGTGGCGCGAGACGCTGCCGAGCGGCGTGTCCTATGTGACCTATGACTGCATCGATAACGGCTTCCTGGACAATACGGATGTCTTCACGGTGCCGCCGGGCCACTTCTTCGTGCTCGGCGACAACCGGGACAATTCCACCGACAGCCGCATGACGTCGACATTCGGTTTCGTGCCGATGGACAATCTCGTCGGGAAGGTGACGCGGATCTTCTGGTCGTTCGACGAAGACGGCGAGCCGCACATGGAGCGGCTGGGGAAGGTGCGGTGAATGGTCTCGTCATCCAGGCGGTGTGCGTGGCCGGATTGCGCTGCGCTCCGTCCGCTCGTCATTCCGGGGCTCGCGCCCAAGAGGGCGCGCCCCGGAATGGCGGTGGCGGGAAGGTTGCCCAAAACAAAAACCCCGGCATTGCTGCCGGGGTTTCGTACTCCTTGAGATGGCTGGATCAGAAGTCCATGCCGCCCATGCCGCCGCCGGGGGGCATCGCCGGGCCGGCGCCGCCCTTCTTGGGCAGCTCGGCGACCATGGCTTCCGTGGTGATCAGGAGCGCGGCCACCGAGGCTGCGTTCTGGATCGCGGTGCGGACCACCTTGGTCGGGTCGATGATGCCCTTCTTGACGAGGTCGGCATATTCGCCGGTCTGGGAATCGAAGCCGTAATTATAGGCCTTGTTCTCCAGGATCTTGCCGACGATCACCGAGCCGTCTTCGCCGGCGTTGATAGCGATCTGGCGAGCGGGCGCCGACAGCGCCTTGCGCACGATCTCGACG
>NZ_JADPKE010000020.1:0-686 GCF_023073795.1 Bradyrhizobium sp. 159
GATCCGGCGATGCAGGCCCTGGTCGAGCATCTCGATCTTCTCGCCAAGCGCGACATCGCGTCCTTGCGCAAGGTCTGCGGCGTCGACGACGAGGACATCGCCGACATGATCGGCGAGATCCGCCGCCTCAATCCCAAGCCCGGCATGAAGTTCGGCTCGGCGCGGCTCCAGACCATGGTGCCCGATGTCTATGTCCGCCCCGGTCCCGACGGTGGCTGGCATGTCGAGCTCAACAGCGACACCCTGCCGCGCGTGCTGGTCAACCAGACCTACTATTCCGAGCTGTCGAAGAAGATCGGCAAGGACGGCGACAAATCCTACTTCACCGATGCGCTCCAGAACGCGACCTGGCTCGTGCGCGCACTCGACCAGCGCGCCCGCACCATCCTGAAAGTTGCAACCGAGATCGTGCGCCAGCAGGACGGCTTCTTCACCCATGGCGTGGCGCATTTGCGGCCGCTCAATCTGAAGGCTGTCGCAGACGCCATCCAGATGCATGAATCCACGGTGTCGCGCGTTACCGCCAACAAATACATGGCGACCAATCGCGGCACGTTCGAGCTGAAATATTTCTTTACGGCCTCAATCGCCTCGGCTGACGGCGGCGAGGCGCATTCCGCCGAAGCGGTACGTCACCACATCAAGCAGCTGATCGATTCGGAAGCGCCCACGGCAATCCTGTCGGA
>NZ_JADPKE010000055.1:0-117895 GCF_023073795.1 Bradyrhizobium sp. 159
CCAGGGTCCACAGCCCCAACAACAGCAGGCCTGAACGAAACGAGAATTGTGTTACCCATGTCGTCGGTTTGAACTGTTACCCATGTCGCCGGTTGCTCACCCCGAACACCAACCGAGCCTAATTTTTTCGCGCTCCAGGAGATCAGCGCCCTTCGCGGACCCAGGTCGCGGCGAAGGCGCCGAGCAGCAGCAGCAGGCCGATCACCCCGGCAAAGATCGGCAGCACACCGACGCCTTTGACGACGCTGGCGTCGCGCATCCGCACGCCCATCCAATTGTCGCCGTGGAAGACGCTCGCAGAGCGCACCGGCAGGATGCGCGGCAGCTCGACGCTGGTGCCGTCGACCACGCGCACGGCGTTGCCGCCGGTCGCCTGCGTGAGCGGCTTCAGGGTTTCGGTGGTGGAGGTGACTTCCGAAAACTCCTTCGGATTGGTTGGGCCGACATTGATCAGCGCCTTCAGCGTGCCGTCGGTGGCCTGCCACAGGCCGAGCTCGTTCGCGGGCAGGCTGGCGCGCCACTCGCCGGGATCGCCAGGGCTGAGCGTCAGGTCGTGCGACACGCCCGACGGCGAGGTCACGTTCACCGGCTGGACGCTGTCTGACATGGTCTGGCGCACCACGACGAGATCCTTGCCCTGCACCTGAAGGCGCAGCGCTTCTTCGTCGAGATCCGGCTGCTTCATCAGCCAGTGCGACATCCGCCTGAGCAGGTCGAGATGCGGGCCGCCGCCCTCATAGCCGCGCGCCCATAGCCAGATGTGATCGGACAGCAACAGCGCGACGCGGCCCTCGCCGAAACGCGACAGGAACAACAGCGGCTTGCCATCGACGCCGGTCATGACCGGCGGGTTGACGGCGTTGCGGGTGTCGACGGTGCGGAAGAATCGGCTCCAGCGCGGCGGCTCGCTGGCGGAGCCCTCCAGCCCGCGTGTGACCGGATGGCGTTTGCCGATATCGGACAGATGCGCATAGAACGGCTTTTCCGTCACGCCGACAGGTTCGGCCGGCAGCACCGAATCCAGCGGCGTGCGCCAGATGCTGGTGTTGGAGGCGTAGTCGGGGCCGGCCGAGACCAGCACCGCGCCGCCCGAGCGGACATAACGTGCGATGTTGTCGAAATAGGCGATCGGCAGCACGCCCTGGCGAGCGTAGCGGTCGAAGATGATCAACTGGAATTCGTTGATCTTCTGCTGGAACAGCTCGCGGGTCGGAAACGCGATCAGCGACAATTCGTTGATCGGCGTGCCGTCCTGCTTCTCCGGTGGACGCAGGATGGTGAAATGCACGAGATCGACGCTGGCGTCAGACTTGAGCAGATTGCGCCAGGTGCGCTCGCCGGAATGCGGCTCGCCCGAGACCAAGAGCACGCGCAGCTTGTCGCGCACGCCGTCGATGGCGACGACGGCGCGGTTGTTCACCGGCGTCAATTCGCGTTCGAGGGGCGAAGCCTCGATCTCGACGATGTTCGGGCCGGCATGCTTGATGTCGACGTCGACGCTTGCGGCCTGGCCGCTCGATAGCGTGCGCTCGTTGATGACCTCGCCGTCTCTGCGGACCGTGACCTTGGCGCGCTCGCCGGTGACGCCCTGGTCGTCGAGGCGGTAGCTGATGGTCTGGGTCTGCCCGACGATGCCGAAGCGCGGCGCCGCCGTGATCGCGATGCGGCGGTCGCGCTCGTCCTTCTGCCCGGTCACCAGCGCATGCACCGGCGCCTGGAAGCCGAGCGCGGTTGCGTTCGCCGGAATGTCATGGACCCGGCCGTCGGTGATCAGGAACGCGCCGGCGACGCGGTCGACCGGCACGTCCGACAAGGCCGAGGCGAGGGCGCCGAACAGTTTCGTGCCGTCGGTCTCGCCGTCGGCCTGTCCGGCATCGACGACGCGGACTTCGAGGCCCTTGATCTTCTTCAGGCTGTCGACCAGCGCCTCCTGCGCCTGCGCGGCCTCGCGATTGCGGTTGCCGAAATTCTGGCTCGGGCTCTTGTCAACGACAACCGCGGCGACCGAGGTGAGGGGATCGCGATCCTCCCGGGTGAAGGAGGGATTGGCGAGCGCCAGCAGGAACAGCGCCAACGCGGCGACGCGCACGGCCGCCCCCCGCGCGCGCGCCAGCAGCAGCACCAGCGCGACCACGACGATCGCGGCCAGGGCGAGCCAGAGAACGATCGCGGGAACGAGCGGCGTGAACGCGATGCCGTAATTCATATCGGTCCTATTGCCCCAGCCGCTCGATCAGCGCCGGTGCGTGCACCTGGTCGGCCTTGTAGTTGCCGGTCAGGGTGTACATCACGATGTTGGCGCCGGCGCGGTAGGCGAATTCGCGCTGGCGGGTGTCGCCGCCGGTCACCGGCAGCATGGCCTGGCCGTCGGGCCGCACCGCCCAGGCGCCGGCGAGGTCGTTCGAGGTGATGATGATCGGCGAGACGCCGTCGCCGCCGCGCGCCGGGCGCTGCGCGCTGTCCTCGTCCTCGTCGCGCGGAAGGGTCTCGACCCAGGTCTGGCCGGTGACGAAGCGGCCGGGAAAGTCGCGCAGCAGGTAGAAGGTCTTGGTCAGCACGTGCTCGCGCGGCACGGGCTCGAGCTCGGGCACGTCGAGCGAGGACAGGATCTCGCGCAGCGTCTGCATGGCCGGGGTCTGCGCGGCACCGTTCGCGCCGGGCGGTGCTTCGATCGCATCGCGGGTGTCGAACAGCACGGTGCCGCCCTGCTTCATGTAGGCGTCGATCTTGTTGATGGCATCCTGCGGCGGCTTGGGCGCACCGGGCACGATCGGCCAGTAGATCAGCGGGAAGAAGGCGAGTTCGTCGCGCGCGGGATTGACGCCGACGGGATCGCCGGCCTCAAGCGCAGTGCGCTGCGCCAGGAACAGCGTCAGCCCGTTCATCCCCGCCTTGACGATGGAATCGACGTCGGCATTGCCTGTCACGACATAGGCGAGGCGGGTCTGAGACACCGCCTTCATCGCGAACTCGTCCGTGATGCCGTCGGCGCGCGAGGGCGCCGGCGAGAGCGACGCGAGGCCTGCAAGCACGATACCGAGCACGATCATCGCTGGCGCGGCGCGGCGGCGCAGCAGCGCGGCGATGCCGCCGCCGAGCAGAGCGACGATGACCGCGTCGATCAGGAACAGGGCAAGCGCCGTCGACAGCAGCCAGCCGCGCAAATCGCGCGGCTCGGCGTTGGTATAGGTGGCATGCCGGGCGCGCAGGCTCGCGGTGTTCAGGGCGGCGATACGGTCGGCGGCGGCAAGCGTGTTCACGGCGAGCGGTCCTTCGGCCGGACCGTAGAAGCCCGGCGGATGATCGGGTGTGGCGCGGTCGCGATAATCCGCGGGCAGCGGTTTTGCGGTGGCCGGGGGCGGGCCGAAGGCGCCGAAGCCGTCGAGGATGTGCAGCGGCGCCACCGTCTCGGCGGTGGTCTCGGCTGCGACCCCGGCGCCGGGCTTGGCGGTGTAGCCGGACATGTCGACGACACGCCGCAGCATTTCGACGAAAGTGCCTGACATCGGCAGATCCGACCAGCGCATGTCGGCGCTGACGTGGAACAGGCTGACGAGGCCCTTGCCGCGATGCTCGCCGGTCACCAGCGGCGTGCCGTCCTCCAGCGAAGCCCAGCTCTTGGTGGCGAGCACCGCGTCGGGCTCGGCCAACACCTGGCGGCTCACGGTGACGTCCTTGGGGACCAAGACGCCAGCAAACGGCCCGTCGGCGGCGAAGGAGGCGAGATGCTGCGGCTTCTCCCAGGTCAGGCTGCCGCCGAGCGTGCGGCCGCCCTTGCGCAGCTTGACCGGCACGAGATCGTCTTCGGCCTGCGCCAGGCGGGGGCCCGCGAACCGCACCAGCACGCCCCCCTGGTCGATCCAGGCGTTGAGGCGCTCCCGCAGCTCGGGCGCGATGGTGCCGACATCGGCCAGGATGATCATCGGCAGCTTCTGGTCGAGGAATTGGGTGATGCCCTGCTGCGGCGAGCCCCTGTCGGCGAGCCGCACGTCTGCGAACGGCGCCAGCGCGCGGGTGAGGTAGAAGGTCGGCGCCAGCAGCGGCTGCGCGGTTTCGCTGGTCGAGCCCGAGACGATGCCGATGGCGCGGCGGCGCCAGCGCTTGTCGAGCAGCTGCACCGCGCCGGCGGAGCGCTCGCCGGATATTTCGAGCCGCGTGATGTCGTTGCGCAGCTCGACCGGCAGATCGAACGCTGCGTCGGTTTCCTTGTCCTGCGGGCCGAACGAATAACGGGCTTCTCCGATCGGCGAGGCCTTCTGGTCCAGCGCGCGCACCGTGCCGACGGCGATGCCGCTGTCGGTGCGCAGCACCTTCACCGTCATCCTGGCAGCGGCATTCTCGGCCGCGACCAGCGCCAGCGGCGCAGAGGTGCCGCCTTCGAACACGGTCAGGCTGCGATCGCCGACAGTCTTGCCGAGGCCGGCCACGAATTCTTCGCCGCGGCCGGTGTCGACGCCGTCAAACAACCATGCGATCTCGCAGTCGCCGGTCGTTTTCAGGAAACGGTCGATTGCGGCCAGAGTCTCGACGCGATCGATCGAATAAGGCTTCGGGGCGAGCTGGCGCAGCGCGACGCGCGCCGCACCCGCCGGCATCAGGGTGATGTCGCGGTTCGGCTCCGACAGCGGCACCAGCGCGATGGCGCGGCGATCGTTGTCGGCGTTGGCGATCAGCTCATCGGCCGCCCTGATCCTGATGTCCCAGTGCGACGCCGCGCTCCAGCCATCGTCGAACATGATCATCAGCGGCGCCTTGCTGCCGGCGGCGCCTGTTTGCGGATTCCAGATCGGGCCGGCGGCGGCGAAAATGACGAGCGCCGCAGCTAGGAGCCGCAACGCAGTCAGCCACCATGGCGTCCGCGAGGGCGTCTCTTCGCGCGGCGCGATGTCGAACAACAGCCGCGTCGGCGGAAACTCGATCCGCCGCGGCCGCGGCGGCATCACCCGCAGCAGCCACCACAGCACGGGCAGGCTGACGAGGCCGATCAGAAGCAGCGGTTCGGTGAAGGCGAGCGGCAATCCTATCATGCGGCCGGCCCCGCCTTGATCGTCGCGATGCGGGCGCCCGACTTGCTCACCTGCATGCCGGCATGCAGGAACAGCAGCAGTTCGGCGGCCGAGCGGTCGGTCGCGTGCGTGGTGAACAGCCAGTCGAGCTTGTTGGTCTCGGCGCGGATCTGGTCGCGGTGCAGCGCGAGCCGCGCGGTGTAATCCTGTGCCCAGCTCTCGGCGCGGCCGGCGGTGATCACGCCAAAGCCTTCCGGCTCGACGAACTCGACGCGGCCGGAGTACGGAAACGACTCCTCGGCGGGATCGACGATTTGCACCAATGTGCCATGCGCGCCGGAGCCGGACAGCCCTGTGAGCGTCGTCCTGATCTCGGAGATCGGCGACCAGAAATCCGACAGCACGATCGTCTCGGCGAGCGCCGACGGCACGAAGGACGGCGGCAGGCTGAGGCGTTCGGCGTCGTCATGCAGCATCGCTTGCGCCATCTTGTCGATCACGCTGCGGCTCGCGGTCGGCGCCATCAGTCCGGGAATGCCGACGCGTTCGCCGCCGGAGACGAGCAGCTCGGCCAGGGCGAAGGCGACGATCAGCGTGCGTTCGAGCTTGGACTCGCGCGCGGTCTTCGACGCGAAGGCCATCGAGGGCGAGCGGTCGGGCCAGATCCAGACCGTGTGCGCGGCTTCCCATTCCTGCTCGCGGACGTAAAGATGGTCGTCACGCGCCGAGCGGCGCCAGTCGACGTTCTGCGACGGCTCGCCCGAGACGAAGCGGCGGTATTGCCAGAAGCTTTCGCCGGAGCCGGCACGCCGTCGACCGTGCAGGCCGTGGATGACGTTGGCGGCGATACGGCGGGCCTCGAGCACCAGGCGCGGCAGCGAAGCGGCGAGCGTACGGCTTTCGCCATCGGCACGTCGGATCGCGATGATCTCCCTCGCTGTGTGCCCGTTCTCTGCCGCCATCAACCAATCCGTGTCTTCAATTGCCGGATCACGTCCGGAATCGTGCGGCCTTCGGCGCGCGCCTGGAAGGTCAGCGCCATGCGGTGCTTCAGCACGGGCTCGGCGAGGTCGAGCACGTCATCGATCGAAGGCGCGAGACGGCCGTCGATCAGCGCACGCGCGCGCACGGCCAGCATCAGCGATTGGCTGGCGCGCGGGCCGGGGCCCCAGGCGATGAACTTGCCGGCTTCGCCGCTCTCCACGCCCGGACGGGCCGAACGCACCAGCGACAGGATCGCCTCCACCACGGAATCGCCGACCGGCAGGCGCCGGATCAGCCGCTGCGCGACGATCAGCGCATCGGCGCTCATCGAGCCCCTGGCCAGCGTCTCCTCGGCGCCGGTGGTCTCGAACAGGATGCGGCGCTCGGCATCGCGATCGGGATAGTCGACGTCGATCTCCATCAGGAAGCGGTCGAGCTGCGCCTCGGGCAGCGGATAGGTGCCTTCCTGCTCCAGCGGGTTTTGCGTGGCGAGCACGTGGAAGGGCTTGGGCAGGTCATGGCGCGCACCCGCAACCGTGATGTGCTGCTCCTGCATCGCCTGCAGCAGCGCCGACTGCGTGCGCGGGCTGGCGCGGTTGATCTCGTCGGCCATCAGCAGCTGCGCGAACACCGGACCGGCAATAAAGCGGAAGGCCCGCTTGCCCGCGGTGCTCTCATCTAACACCTCGGCGCCGAGAATGTCCGACGGCATCAAATCGGGCGTGAACTGGATGCGCTTGGCGTCCAGGCCCAGCGTGACGCCGAGCGTCTCGACCAGCTTGGTCTTGGCGAGACCGGGCACGCCGATCAGCAGCGCATGACCGCCGGAGAGGATCGTAACCAGCGTGTTCTCGATCACGCGATCCTGGCCGAAGATGACCGACGCGATCGCCTCCTTCGCCGCGCGAATCTGGCTAGATACCTGCTCGGCCGAACGGACGATTCCGTCTTCGAGTTTCTCGACACTTTCCGCCATTCGCTCGCTCCTTCAGCCTGTCACGCGGCTTGCCTGCGTCGTCACCTCGGCACATCGCGTCAGGTCATCACGCCGGATCATGGGCCTATGCTAGACTTGCAGGAAGGCCATGTATTCGTTGAATTAACCTATCCCCACCTTATCGGCTTCGGGTTATGTACGGCATCACGAAGTGGCGACCTCGCACATCGGATTAATCCGGAGTGGAACCGCACACCCGAATACAACGTAGACCTGCACCAATCGTGCCAAGGACAAAGTCAGGGCAAACCATGGCGAACCAAGGGCAGAGTGCCGATCGCGGCCTTGAGGGGCTGACTGCCGCCGCCAAAAGTGCTGCCAATGCCGAAGGTGCCACGAAGGGGCTGCCTCCGGTGCATCTGTGGAATCCGCCGTTTTGCGGCGATCTCGATATCCGAATCGGCTCCGATGGTACTTGGTTCTACATGGGGACGCCAATCGGGCGTCACGCGCTGGTCCGCCTGTTCTCGACCATTCTCAAGCGCGAGGGCGACAAGCATTTTCTGGTCACGCCGGTGGAGAAGGTCGGCATTCGCGTCGACGACGCGCCGTTCATGGCGGTCGAGATGCTCAAGGAGCGCGAGGGTGGCCATCGCGTGCTGCGCTTCCGCACCAATGTCGACGACTGGGTGACCTGCGACGCCGCGCACCGGCTGCGTTTCGAGCAGGCGAGGGACGGCGGGCTGACGCCATACTTGCACGTCCGCGCCGATCTCTGGGCCAAGGTCACCCGCGCGCTCTATTACGATCTGGTTGACATGGGCGAGGAGCGGATGGTCGATGGCCAGCCGATGTTCGGCGTCGAGTCGGCCGGCGAATTCTTCGCCATGGCCGACGCTGAGCAGGTGAGGGCCGCGCTTTGAACAAACCTATCCTGAAGAACGATCCGGTCGCGCTCAGCGCGGCGGATTTCTTCGCCCGCTCCAGGGCCAAGCTTGATTTCGACGTCCCGCCCGGTCTCTATGATCCGAACATCATTCCCGCCTCGGGCGATCCCGGCACCGACAGGATGCTCGAGATCATCGCGCGCGAGCAGCCGGTACGGCCGGCGGCGGTCCTGATCGCGGTGGTCGACCATCCCGAGCCGACCATCCTGCTGACGCAGCGCTCGGCGCATCTGAACGACCATGCCGGCCAGATCGCTTTTCCTGGCGGCAAGATCGACGCGACCGACTCCTCGCCGCTCGATGCGGCGCTGCGCGAGGCCGAGGAGGAGATTGGGCTGTCGCGCGACTTCGTCGAGCCGATCGGCTATCTCGACCTCTACGGGACCGCGTTCGGCTTCCGCATTCTGCCGACAGTCGCCAGGGTGCGGCCGGGCTTCGAGCTCACGATCAACCATTCAGAGGTTGATGATGCATTCGAAGTGCCGCTATCCTTCCTGATGAACCCGGTGAATCATCAGGTGCACAGCAAGGAATTCCGCGGCATGGAGCGTTCCTATTACGCGATGCCATTCGCGGAACGCTACATCTGGGGTGCGACGGCGGGAATGCTGCGTGTGCTGTATGAGCGGATCTATTCGTCATGATCCGGACGGTTCTGACCGAGATCGGAATCTTCCTTATTCCCTTTGCCGTCTATGCGCTGTTCCTGGCCGCCAGCCGATCCGGCCTGTTCGCGCGATCGTCCTGGCCGGTCACCATCGTTGCGCGCCTTGCCCTGGTGGCGATCGCGCTGGTGATCGCGGGGCTGGTCGGCCTTGCACATTTCTCCGGCGCCGGACCGGACTCGACCTACGTTCCCGCGCATATCGAGAACGGCAAATTCGTGCCGGGCACGGAAAAATAAGGGCTGGACGATGAGCGCGGAGCCGTTACTCGCCAATGCGCCCTGGCTGACCGCAGGCGGGACCGCGCGCGTCCTGCAATTGCTGGGCGCGAATGGCGAGGAGGCGCGGGTGGTCGGCGGCGCGGTGCGCAACGCGCTGCTCGGTCTCTCACCCGGTGACATCGACATCGCGACCACCGCGTTGCCGGACGAAGTGATGCGGCGTGCCAAGGCCGCCGGCATCAAGAGCGTGCCGACCGGGATCGACCACGGCACCGTCACGCTCGTCATCGACGGGCATCCCTATGAAGTGACGACGCTGCGCGAGGACACCGAAACTTTCGGCCGCAAGGCCAAGGTCGCGTTCGGCCGCGACTGGGTGAAGGATGCCGAGCGGCGCGACTTCACCATGAACGGCCTGTCCGTCGATGCGGGCGGCGTCGTGCACGACTATGTCGGCGGGATTGCGGATGCCAGAGCGCGCCGCGTGCGCTTCATCGGCGATCCCGGCCAGCGCATCGCCGAGGATTACTTGCGCATCCTGCGTTTCTTCCGCATCCACGCTGCCTTTGGCGCCGGCGAGCCAGACCGCGACGGCTATCTCGCCTGTATCCGGGCACGTGCGGGCCTTGCGAACCTCTCGGCCGAGCGGGTGCGCATGGAGATGCTGAAGCTGCTGGTCGCCGGCGGTGCATCCGCGGCCGTGCTGGCCATGGCGGAGGGCGGATTGCTGCAGGCGCTGACCGGAGGCGTGGTCTATACGGGCCCGCTGTCGGCGATGATCGCAATCGAGCGCGAGCTCGGCCTCACCGCAAGCAGCACGCGGCGCCTGGCCGCGCTGACGGTCGCGGTGACCGAAGATGCCAAGCGCATCGCCGCGCGCCTGCGGCTCTCCAATAGCGAGACCAAGGCGCTGGATTCGATGGGGCATCGCTGGTGGCGCTTGGCCGCCAAGAACGAGCCGAAGGCGCGGCGGCTGCTCTACCGGCTCGGCGCAGAGCGCTATCAGGAACGCGTGTTGCTGGCCTGGGCCCGGGCCGGTGGCGACGTCGGATCGTCGCGCTGGCGCGCGCTCGCCGAGCTGCCGCAGCGCTGGACTGCGCCGAAATTTCCGTTGAAGGCGGCCGATTTCATCGCGCGCGGCATGGCGGAAGGACCTGCGCTCGGACATGTCTTGACGCTCGCCGAGGACGCTTGGCTTGCGGCGGATTTTCCACTAGAGCAAGCCGCGCTCGCTGCCATCGCCGATCAAGCTGCCGCCCGCGTCCGCCGCGACGAGAGAACGTGACCATCGTTTCAGGCTTCGCCGACATCCCGATTTACCAGCTCCTGCTGGTAGCAACGATGGCGTTGTTGGCTTCGATCATCGGTGGTCTTGCCGGCTACGGCACCGGCGCTTTGATGCCGCTGGTGCTGGTGCCGATGGTCGGCGCCGAGCCGGTGGTGCCGATCATCGCGATCTCCGCGATCTTCACCAATCTCAGCCGCGCGATAGCTTACTTGCGCTATGCCGACCGCCGCCGCGCTCTGATCGTGCTCGCCTGCGCGGCGCTGACAACCGCGCTCGGCGCCTACGGTTACACGCGCCTGACCAATGCGGGCGCGGCGCTCGTGATCGGCACCATGCTGATCTTGAGTGTACCGCTGCGCCGCGTGCTGCGCCGCCGCGAGGTCAGGATCGGCGACACCGGCCTTGCCGCCGGCTCCATCGGTTACGGCGTGCTGGTCGGCGGCACCTCGGGCTCCGGCGTGATCCTGCTGTCGCTGCTGATGGCCGCCGGCCTCGAAGGCGCCGCGGTGATCGCGACCGATGCGATGATCTCGCTCGGCACCGGCCTGATCAAGATCTCGGTGTTCGGCCTTGCCGGCGCGGTGACCGCGCAGGTGCTCGCGCTTGCGCTGCTGATTGGCGCGATTGCGATCCCCGGTGCGTTCCTCGCAAAAGCCTTCGTCGAGCGGATGCCGGTGTACATCCACACCGCGATCTTGGACGTCGCGGTGATCAGCGGCGGACTGGTGATGATCTCTGCCGCTGCAAGGCAGCTCGTCGCGTAGATAACCCCCGGCCCAATTGCCGCGCCTGGACCGCGGATCACCTCGAATGCGAGGACTAGCGCGTCTGATAGAGATAGCCGGCGCGCTGGCCGCCAATTTCGTGTCTGCCCCGCCGAAAAGGGGTAGAGTGCTCAAGGGCCACATCTGAGGAGCAACAACATGACCCCACCCTCCGAGCTGGTTCCAGCTAAGATCGACCGGCATGTCTTCGCGATCATGCCCGACACGATGCCGCCCCGGGATCCCGATGACGACGAAGAGGAAGAGGAGGAAGAGGAGGAAGAGGAAGAGGAGGAGGAAGAGGAGGAAGAGGAGGAAGAGGGGGAAGAGCAAGACGAGGACGAGAACCAAACCGACGAACCGCCGGTCGTGCGCGAGCCGGATGAGGACTAAGCAGGACGCCTAGACGTAGCCTGAGCTTCGGTGAGTGCGTTCCTCGGCCCAGGTGCGGCACTCCGGTGCGTCCGGCGGCTTTCAGAGTCGGTCTGATTCCGAGAGCAGCGGCAGACGCTGGATGGGCCACGGTTCTCGGCGCAGCAATCTAGCGGCGTTCGCGGGTAGAGGAGATGAGCATGACTCTCATATGGCTTGGTGTGCTCCTTGTTTTCGGCGGCGTACTCCAAATGGCATTTCAGCCCATCTGGCGAGGCCGATTCAGCGGTGGGAAATGGCTTCGCTCCGGGCGTGACACGCTGGAGCCTGAAAGGCCCGGTAGCGGCTTCGGCGTCAAATCGAACTGGCCCGGACTCGTGATGGTCGCGCTTGGCGGCGTTTTTTTGCTGGCCGGAGCTGCCTTCTGAGTTGAAAACGAATGCCGCGGGCGTTGCCGGTTATCTGCCGCACCAACGTGCCAGAGCCATGTCTCTTCCTGGCTCTAAGCTGCCCAACGCGCGAGCCGTTGCCATGTCGGCTGATCGAGGGAGACCGAACATCGAGCGATGAACGTGCTGACCGCAGCTTTTAACCCTGTTCAGACCTCGCGGGGGCAAGCTTACCGCCTGCGCGTCTTGGTACCTCATAATGGTTAGCTCCCCCCACGAACGCGAACTGGACTTCACTTGGCGGGATCATCCCTCGACACACGAACCCAAAGAGGAGACTCCAAGATGCGTAAAATCCTTTTTGCGTCGATGTTCGCCGCCGGTTTGGTACTGCCGGCATGGGCTGAGGACGCGGGCACGATCAAAGTCCACAGCGGGTGGAAATTGATCCAAGAACGCGTAGACAAAGGAGTTGCCTACGGGACCCTGTGGGGGATCACCTTCAACGACGCTGGCAGCGGTCCTCTGCACATGGCACCTGCTTTTGGGACGTATATTCTTACACAAGAGACCGGTAAGGGTGAGGGCGAACTCACTTGGGGCACCGGCGATGACCAACTGAAGGGGCCGTTTACCATCACGGTTACTGACGGTAAGGCAAAAGGCGAGAACACCGTCAAGGGAACTGGAAAACTTTCCGGAATAACCGGCGGCCCATTTGAGTGTGCTTTTGTGGGCAAGCCCGAAGATCAGCAGGCTTGGTGTACGGAGGTGTTTAATCGGAAATAGGCGGCACGATCTTCTCAATTCTTCGGTAAGCGCCGATCCTCACCATGTCTGCCGGTCCGCTCGCCGCCGCTGACCCGGCTGTTAAGTGATGCGGTGCATGAGGCGGGGTGATGCCGGATCGAAATGGTGGAGCGACGGCCGTTTTGCTTCACAAGCGGCACAGTGCAGCCGATCATCTGCCCGCTATGGCTTACTCTCTCGGAGAGGCTGCATGGGTCAGTGAAACTTATCGCCACGATCCAGTTTCGCAACACTTTGCGCGATCCGTCTGGCGCGCGTCTCGGGCTTCCTCGCTGTATGAAGGCGATAGTAGATTGAATAGAGATTTCTGCGATCGAGCGTCGCGAAGAACGCTTTCGCCGCAGGCATGTCCTCCAAGGCGTCAAGAAAGTCTTGCGGGATAGTCATGTCCGCTGAGCCCGCGTATGCGGTGTCCCATCGTCCATCCGACTTGGCCGCTTCGACCTGAGCCAATCCAGCGGGAAGCATCCGCCCTTCAGCGATCAGGGTTGTTGCGTGACGGCAGTTTTTGGCCGACCAATTGGAATTCACCTTCCTCGGGGTAAGTCGTTGCAAGTACGACGTGTCGTCGAAAGGTTTCATCTGGCCATCGATCCAACCGACGCGGATGGACTCAATAACGCAATCGTTCCACGTCACCGACGGCACGCCCGTGTCTGATTTGAAGATCCGCACCCAGAGTTCGGTCGCAGTGCTATGGTGCTTCTCAAGCCAGTCCCCAAGCTTGGATGTGTTCTTAAATGCCAACGGCGCTTGCTGCTTTTTGCGAACCATAGGCAACTCTACCACGTAGGCAGCAAAGCCTCCATCTGCGGACAACAAAGCCCAGTGGCAAGCTCTCTTGGCTGAGGTCTGTTGTGGCCCTAAACTGCCCAACGCGCGCGGCGTTGCCATTTCGGCTGTTTGAGGGAGACCGAACGTCGAGCGATGGACGTGCTCGCCTGCGCGGCGCTAACAACCGCGCTCGGCGCCTACGGTTACACGCGCCTGACCAATGCGGGCGCGGCGCTCGTGATCGGCACCATGCTTATGCTGAGCGTGCCGTTGCGCCGCGTGCTGCGCCGCCGCGAGGTCAGGATCGGCGACACCGGCCTTGCCGCCGGCTCCATCGGTTACGGCGTGCTGGTCGGCGGCACCTCGGGCTCCGGCGTGATCCTGCTCTCGCTGCTGATGGCCGCCGGCCTCGAAGGCGGAGCCGTGATCGCGACCGATGCGATGATCTCGGCACCGGCCTGTGTTCGGCCTTGCCGGCGCGGTGACCGCGCAGGTGCTCGCCTTTGCGCTGCTGGTCGGCGCGATTGCGATACCCGGTGTGTTCCTCGCAAAAGCCTTCGTCGAGCGGATGCCGATCCACATCCACACCGCGATCCTCGACGTGGCGGTGATCACGGGCGGGCTGGTGATGATCTCGGCGGCGGCGAGGCAGCTCGCCGCGTAGATGACGCCGCTCACCGGGGATTGGTGCATGGACCGGGGATCGAACTTCCTCCGAGCATGTACTCACAAAAGTCGGCTTCCGAGCCCAAACCGAAAGTCGCCCCGCTTGGCCATCATCGGCGGCTTATGGCCCAACCGAGACATTGGCGCCTTCCGATAAGCTTCGTCGCGCCACTGCGTGGAGCTCGTGCCTCTGGAGCGTAGCCTATCTTCCCGGACCTGCTCTGGCCTTCGGATACTCGCTCCTTTGGTGTCGCCACAATTGCTGTGCTCGGCCGACGCTGGTGGGTTGCGGCCAGGGACGCGCGCAACGACTTGTGGCGTCCTAAAGGACGCCCTGCAATGCTTTCGGTCAAATTGGACGCGACCTAAACGGGCACGCCCGCCAAGGTCCCATTGCGTCTCATTGCCACTAATTCCCGGAACGACTGTCCACACTGGTGGTTACCTGCAAGCCGTTCGCTCGCTCACCAGCAAAGGAAGTCGGCGCTTGCTCGACCTCTGGTACAAGAACGCCGTGATCTACAGCCTCAACGTAGCCACCTACAAGGACGGCAACGGAGACGGGATCGGCGATTTCAAGGGACTAACCGAGCAGCTCGATCATATCGCTCAGCTCGGCGTAAATTGCCTGTGGTTGCTTCCATTTTATCCCAGTCCCGGACTAGACCACGGCTACGATGTCACGGATTACTACAACATCGCGCCGGCACTCGGAACGTTGGGCGATTTCGTCGAATTCAGTCATCAGGCCCGACTGCGCGGATTGCGGCTGATAGTCGATCTTCCCATCAATCACACTTCGGACAGGCACCCATGGTTTCAGCAGGCTCGCGCCGACCCGTCGTCGCCGTTTCGGGAATATTACGTCTGGTCAACCAGCGAACCCGAAAATAGCACAGAAGGCGTCGTATTTCCCGGGTTTCAACTCAGCGTCTGGACTTACGACCTCTGCGCGCGCTCGTGGTATTATCACCGGTTTTACCAACATCAACCTGACCTCAACATAGCCTGCGCTGCCGTCCGCGAAGAAATCTTCAGGATCTTCGGTTTTTGGCTTGAACTCGGTGTTTCGGGATTCCGAATAGACGCTGCACCGTTCGTCGTGGAGGAAATACGTCCAGATCGTCCGGCGAAGCGTCGGTATGAGTTTTTCGCCGAGCTCCGCAATTTCCTGTCCTGGCGCAAAGGTGATGCGGTGTTGCTGGCCGAAGCAAATGTAGCTCCCACGGAGCTTCAGCATTATTTTGGCGATGGATCGCGGATCCACATGCTATTTGCGTTCCTATTGAACCAGCACTTGTTCCTTGCACTTGCACGGGAAAGTGCCGAACCGCTGCGGCGCTGCATGAGCCAGCTGCCCCGATTGCCGCAATTCGCACACTGGGCTCAATTTCTACGCAATCACGATGAGCTGGACCTCGGCCGTTTAACTTCTGAAGAGCGCGACGAAGTTTATGCTGCATTCGCTCCAACCCGCAAAATGCAGCTTTACGGACGGGGAATTCGGCGGCGGCTCGCCTGCATGTTCGGAAACGATCGCCGCCGCATCGAGCTGGCATTCAGCCTGCTGTTCAGTCTTCCTGGTACGCCGGTCATTTACTACGGCGACGAACTGGGAATGGGCGACGATCTGACGCTTCCTGAGCGATGGCCTGTCCGTACGTGCATGCAATGGACAGACGACGAAAACGCCGGATTCTCCACGCGGCCGGGGAATCGTTTGCTTCATCATGTGATCCGCGAGGGCCAATACGCACCAGCCAACGTGAACGCGATTGCCCAGCAACGCGACCCGGACTCGCTGTTCAATTGGTTGCGGCGTCTGGTCGAAATGCGCCAGTCGTGCCCGGAGATCGGCTGGGGTGAATGCACTGTACCCGAAAGCAACTGTCCCGCTGTCTTGATCCAGCATTTCGTTTGGCAAGGCAAATTCGTGCTGGTGCTGCACAATTTATCACAGACGAGCTGCAGCACGGAGATCAGGGATATTCCAAAGGGATGGAAGCTGACCGATATATTCGGTAACCGAATTTACGATTCCAACCTTACCGCCGACGCCACTCTTATCGAGCTTGATGGCTATGGCTATCGGTGGTTTCGCCTCGACTGAGCCAGTGAGCAGCATCCTCGACGATTACGCCCGCTCGCCAATGTTGCGGCTGTCCTTCGCAGGGCCGTCAATGAACACTGGAAGCGGCCTGAACTTTGTTGGACGATCTCTCGCCCTAACCTCATCGGTAAGCCCCACCGCAAGAGGGGCCTCGATTGAGTTCCTTTTGCGGACAGCACCGCCTAGCACCAGCTTCCGTCGGCGGGATCAAATCGACGTCGTCCGTGAGTGCCAGCCGATCAATCGGCTGGCACTCACGATTGGAAAGTTTCTGATGCGCCGCCTGGGGTTACAGGCCAGCTCGTCCTTCCCAGTAGGTGGGTGTCCCATAATACTGGTGGGTTCGTGTTTCCCAGTCTCGATCCTGCCAGGAATCATCGCTGAACTCAGGCGCGTCCCTCAGCTGTTGCTCGGTGATGTTGGTTCGAAAACCGCCAACTGACGTGTCATAGGTCAGAGCACTCCAGGGAATGGGGTAGTGGCTGTGACCCAAGCCTACAAATCCGCCGAAGCTCATGACTGCATAAGCCACTCGGCCTGACACCTTGTCGATGATGAGGTGATCAATCTCACCGATATTCGTCCCATCTGCTCCATAAACCTCGGTTCCTTGAATGTCCTCGCTTGAGATGCAGTGATGATCCGGATGAGCTGTTGCGCGGGCCATGGCTTTGCCTCCTTGATAGGTGTTTTGCCCTCTTAACTCGGCCGCCACGGGGGCGTTCCTACCTTAGAACATCGTGTCGCAGCTCGATCACCAACCGAACCATGGCTCATATCGGCTGTAAAAACCTAGCCCTGATCGCTCCGAGGAGGCAGGCGGTGCGTCCGATGCATATGGCGCCTTCCGGCCTTCTCCGCCGCGAGCCGAGAAGCGCCAAGTACGATCCTGGTTCGTACAGGGCTGAAACAAGCGCGCCGGTAGACTGTGCGTTGGCGCGAGGGCTTCGGAAAGCGGGCTTGCCCGAATAACCCGCTGCGCCCGTAGGCCGAGGCGATCGTATGACCGCTTCTGTGTCCACAGTTGAATAGGTCGATAGCTCAGCGCAGACCTACTACCGGAGCCAGATACGACCTTACTGTTGTGAGCTCAATCCGAGATTTCTGACCCGAAGCACATGAAGCCTTGGGAAGGTACACGACAGCCGAACCCGTCGAACTGGGCCAGGCACGGCGCGGGAGCGCAACGACATTCATGTGAGTTCTTAGCCGGTGTTTCTGACCGCCTCGGCCAGAATGGCGTAAAGCTGCTGCTTGCTGAGTTCCTTGGGCTGCGGCCTCTTTGCTGTACTCGACGACACCTTCTGTGCGACTGGACGGGCGCAGGCTGCTGACGATGTCGGCCTCAGCTTCGGTGGCGGCCTTATCTTGGGCCGTGCCGTGGGCGGCTTGCGGCCGCGCTTCAGGCTCAGACGGGTCAGCATGCCGCAGACCGCGTTACGGCTGCATCCGAGACGGCGCGCAATCTGCGCCGCGCTCTGTCCTGCGGACCAGAGCCTTTTGAGCAGCGCTATGTCTTTCGCATCCCAGCCCATGGGAGATACTATAGCGCCGACTGCCAGATGCAGGCTAGTCTAGTCATCGTCCGGCTCGCGCACGACTGCTGGTTCGTCAGCGTCATCTTCTTCATCGTCGTCTTCGTCCTCCTCATCCTCCTCGTCGGGATCCCGAGGCGGCATCGCGATGCCCATAAGCATCAGCGGTGTCCAGCCGATCGCTGTGGTGGAAAATGCTTCGGAGGTGTGTTGCTTCATGTCGTTGCTGCTCCTCGAAAAGCACGCGCAGTCGAATATTCCTGACGGGCGGCACCCGGATGTTCAGGGTGCGATCGTTGCAAGCCCGAGGGTGACACCAGGTCAATGACCAGAGCAGGGGGCGGCATCCGCCACGCAACTGGTGATGTTTGCCGCTACTTTATGCCCGAAGACCCATCAGACTCGATGTTCACCAAGACCTCGCCGGTGGTGACTTCGGGAACCCCAAGATCGAGATCATGCAGACTCGCCTGCACAAACGCCAGTATCTTGGCGTTCGCTGCATTGGCGCTCTCCCGGTCGTCAAATATCATCACGGCGATACCAACGCCGTCGCCCGCATCCAGCACATGGTAAGATCTGAATCCGTGCGATTGCCTTAGGATCTCACCTACGCCGCTCTTGGCGCGACGAGCGGCGTCCGCCACCGAGCGAACCTTGGTGTACTTGCGAATGACCATGTACATGGGGCCACCACGCGCTACACGCCCCCTCGCATCAAAGCATATCGGCCCCGGTCGGACTAGGGCCGACTTCCGGGACGGGCCACAGCGTCCGGTTGGGCGGACTGGGCGACGCGCCTTTTCCAATGAGCCATCCTCGCCCCGCGAGTGGGGGCGAGGTGCTGAGGCTCAGGAGCCCTCGAACTTGAACGATACGTTGAGCTTGGCGCGATAAGCCTCGACTTTTCCCTTGTCATCCAGCTGCATGTCGAGCTTGACGACCTCTGCAATGCGAAGATCTCGGAGAGATTTTGCAGCTTGCTCGACCGCATTGGCGGCCGCCTTCTCCCAGGAGTCGGTGCTGGTACCGACCAGTTCAATGACCTTGTAGACGCTATCGGGCATGTCGTCCTCCTATTCGGTAGGAGCAGGAAATCTAACACCAGAATATCGATGCTGATACGTCTCGGGCATGCCCCCGGAGCCGGGAAGGGACAAACTGCATTTGGCGAGGCGGCTCTTGGCCGAGCTAACCTGCCGAACCAGCGCCATTATGTCCGCTCAGAGCGGGTCGCCGGAAAAGGGTCCTGTCGGCTGTCACTTTCCTGTTTGACTCCTAGAGATATCGGAGGTTTGGCGCGCGGGGGGCGGGCATCCTTGTTGCGAATCCAGGGCAATGCGTTTGCTGGTGGAGGCGCAATTGCAATAGGGTCCGCATAGAGCGGATGCACTCGACCACCGCAACGCGCTGTGAGGGGCGGGATCAATGCAGTGCACACCGACAATCGCGCGCACGCTTGAGGTCGGCCGTTTCGGTTCCTTCGTCAAATCAATCGCAGATCGGTTCTAGCAGCGTGCGCGCCTCATCAATCCTTCCGCCAGAGTTCTGCGAGGCTTGTGGCGGCGCGCAGCTCCAAGGATTTGGCGCTTTGGCCACGCGCCACTTCAATGGATTTACTAAGATGAGACTCGGCGTCGCCGACTTTCGATGGGTCGAGCGATAGAAAATCTAAATATCGAGCACGCGCCTTTAACTGGCGCAGCGATTTAAAAGTCTACCGATTGCGGTACGCTTGTTGCTTGAAATTGGGAATGCAATCCCCCGGCCTCTCCAATCTTTCCTCCATTCGGAGGTTGACCGAAAAATTGGTCTAGGTCCTATCAAAAGGGCAAGGCCAACGACGAGCACTCGCATCTGACCAGCGCGCGTTCTTAGGTGTGCTTATTCCTCGTCGTCCTCGTCTTCATCCTCGTCGTCTTCGCCGTTCTCTTCCTCTTCCACCTGCACGAGCGCGGCCAGCGGCAGCGTCTCGCGGAACAGATCGCCTTCCATGCCCATCCAGAGGCAGAGCACGTCGTTCTCCTTTACCTCCGCAACCGTTAGCGGCTGGCCGCCGGATTTCAGCATCACGACATCGCCGGCTTTCAATTCCATGGATTGTCCTTTCGAGTTGATCGACCCGGACGCGAGGCTAGCAATTTGTCATGACATCCGGAAAACGGCGGATGAGACCGCGCGTGCCGTGCAGAAACGCTCAGATGCCGGGGCCGCTGGCTAGGGGCCCTTCATCGCAAAGGCCGCGACGATGCCATCATGCCCCTGTTTTGCCCGGCGTGTCAAAAAGATTTCGTAAAAATCGAAAGTTGAGTTTGCGTTTGCCGTAAGTCCTTGAATTCGCAGCAGCGCTCTACTGTGCATGGGGTTGTTTTTCGATATTTTTGTTTTCGCCGCCTTTGGTTACTCCGGCAGGAGCTCGGTCAGCGAACGGATGATGCGGTCGGGTCGGACGATCGAGCCTTCGGGCAGGCCGTCGCCATGCACGTCGATCCAGATCGAATAGATGCCGAGGCGCTGCGGCGTCACGACTTCCCATTCCAGATTGTCGCCGATCATCCAGGTGTCCTTCGCGGTGACGCCGAGCGCCTCCATCGCATGCAGATAGGCGCGCTCCTCGGGCTTGCCGAAGCCGTGCTCGCCCTCGATCTGGATGTGGTGGAAGCGGTGTGCGAGTTCGAAGCGCTCGACCTTGGCGCGCTGGGTATCGGCGGCGCCGTTGGTCACCAGCGCGAGCTTGATGCCGAGCGCCTTCAACCGGTCGATCGCCTCATGCGCACCGGGAAAGACGAACATCTCCTCCTCGCGATAGGCGGTGAAACGGTCGGCGAGGCGAATGGCGAGGTCGTCGGGCAGGGCGCGATGGCCAGCGGCCGCGAGCGCGGCAAAGCCGCCCTTGACCGTGAGGTGGCGGGCCTCGGCAAGCTTCAGCCGCCATGCGGCTTCCGCGTTGGCCCAGAAGTTTCGCGCGAACGCCAGCACCGCGGTCGCCACCAGCGGCGGCGGCAGCGGTGCGAGTTCTTCGGCGAACTCGGCGGTGATCGTATTCCAGGCGATCTCAGGCCGGCCATAGGCCGACAGGATGGTGTCGTCCATGTCGATCAGCATGGCGCGAGGGAGCGGCGGCATTGTAAGGTTCATGGCCATTTCACTTCCGGCGGCAGCGACGACAGGATCGAATCCACGTTGCCGCCGGTCTTGAGCCCGAAAATGGTGCCGCGGTCGTAGAGCAGGTTGAACTCGACATAGCGACCGCGCCGGATTAATTGCTCCTCGCGATCCGCAGCGCTCCAGGCTGTCGCGAAGTTACTCCGGATCAGTTCGGGATAGATCTTCAGGAAAGCGCGGCCGACATCCTGGGTGAAGGCGAGGTCGGCGTCCCAGTCGCCGCTGTCGTGCCAGTCGTAGAAGATGCCGCCGATGCCGCGCGCCTCCTTCCGGTGGGGCAGGTAGAAATATTCGTCGCACCACTTCTTGTACTTGTCGTAATCGGCGACGCTGCTGTGCTGGTTGCAGGCCTGTTGCATCGCGGCGTGAAAGGCGATGCTGTCGGCATCGTCCTGCGTGCGCCGGCGCTCCAGCACCGGCGTCAGGTCCGCGCCGCCGCCAAACCAGGCTTTGGTGGTGACGACGAAGCGCGTGTTCATGTGCACGGCGGGCACGTGCGGATTGCGCAGATGCGCGATCAGCGAGATGCCGGAGGCCCAGAATTTTGGATCCTCCGCGGCGCCGGGAATTTGAGCACGAAATTCAGGGGCGAATTCGCCATGCACGGTCGAGCAATGCACGCCGACCTTCTCGAACAGACGGCCATGCATCATCGACATCACGCCGCCACCTCCGGCCGCGCCGGAATGATCGGTGCGCTGCCAGGGGGTGCGCTTGAAGCGGCCGGCTTCGCCCGGATAAAGGCTTGGCGGGACGTCCTCTTCCAACTGTTCGAAGCTCGCGCAGATGTCGTCGCGCAAGGCTTCGAACCAGGCGCGCGCGCGAGCCTTGCGGTCTTCGATCAGGGTCGGATCCATTATCGCGGTCATTTCGTCAGCCCTTGCGGACGCCAAACAGGTGCAGCTCTCGTTGCAATTGTCGCCGTGGATGCTGACGCGGGTGAGCTTTGCATCTGTCCGTCTACCAAACCTATCTGATGCCGAGCGACTTATGCGTCTGCACGCTGAGCCGCCATTGCGGATGGCGCAGGCAATAGTCGATCGCGCGTGCGGTGTTCTCGGCGACTTCGGGTCCGTCCATCGGTTGGAGCGAGAAGCGCTCGAAGGCGAGGCCCTCGAAGGTCTCGGGCAGGGCGAGCACCTGCGGATAGACCAGCTTCAGCTCATGGCCGCGCCGCAAAACGAGCTCGCTGCCGCCCTTGGGGCTGACGCAGATCCAGTCCAGCCCCTCGGGGGCTGCAATCGTGCCGTTGGTCTCGACGCCGATCTCGAAGCCGCGGGCGTGCAGCGCGTCGACCAGCGCGGCATCGACCTGGAGCAGCGGCTCGCCGCCGGTCAGCACCACGTAGCGGTTGTCGGCCGATGCGATCCATTGCGCGGCGATGGTGTCGGCGAGTTCCGCGGCCGAGCCATAGCGGCCGCCGAGCGTGCCGTCGGTGCCGACGAAATCCGTGTCGCAAAATTTGCAGGTCGCCTCGTTGCGATCCGCCTCGCGGCCGCTCCAGAGGTTGCAACCGGCAAAGCGGCAGAACACGGAGGCGCGCCCGGCATGGGCGCCTTCGCCTTGCAGGGTCAGGAAGATTTCCTTGACCGCGTAACTCAAGTCTCTCTCCTCAATCGTTTGGGCCTTCAGGGGTCCGGAGCTGACGCAGCGCCTCACCGGCGGCCATCGCCGCACTCATGGCCACATTGAGCGACCGCAGGCCGGCCTTGATCGGAATCACCAGCCGCGCATCCGCGGCCCCGAGCACCGCGTCGGTGACGCCGGCGCTCTCGCGCCCGAATAGCAGGATGTCCGACGTCTGGTAACGAAAATCGCGGTAGTCGGTGGCACCTTTGGTGGTGAACAGCAGCAGGCGACAGCCTTGTGCCGCACGCCAGTCCTCGAACCTCGCCCAGGAATCGTGGCGGGTAATACTGACATGGTCGAGGTAGTCCATTCCCGCCCGGCGGAACGTCCGATCGGAAACGGGGAACCCAGCCGGCTCGATGATATGGGCGGCCACGTCCAGACAGGCGCAGAGCCTGAGGATCGTGCCGGTGTTCTGGGGAATGTCGGGTTGGAAAAGAGCTATCTGCATGGGCTGTGCGGGGCTGGTTGCGGCCGGAAATGTCTCAATAAAACATCGCTCGCCCGGGAATTCGTGCATTGCACGCTCCCGCGCCGATAGCGGGCTTGCGCTCGCCCGGCAAGGGTGCCAATAGAACGATTCTGGACTGCTGTTTGACCTGTTTAGGTGCGAGCACGCAAAGTTCTGCCGCCGCGGGGGGCCGCGGGCGCCGGCAGCCTTTCCGGGGACCTCATGGGCGCCCCCCGGAGCGGTTCCACCGGCCGCATAAGAAGAAAGGGTTGGAATCGTGACGACAGCGTCTTCGGCGGACCATCCGACACGCCGTGATTTCTTATTCGTTGCAACGGGGGCCGCCGCAGCAGTAGGGGGCGCGGCCGCGCTCTGGCCCTTCATCTCGCAAATGAATCCGGATGCCTCGACCATCGCCGCCGGTGCGCCAATCGAGGTCGATCTCAGCCCGATCGCCGAAGGCCAAGACATCAAGGTGTTCTGGCGCGGCAAACCGATCTACATCAGCCACCGCACCAAGAAGCAGATCGACGAAGCGCGCGCCGTCAACGTGGCGAGCCTGCCCGATCCGCAGAGCGACGAGGCCCGGGTCAAGTCCGGCCACGAGCAGTGGCTGGTCGTGATCGGCATCTGCACCCATCTCGGTTGCATCCCGATCGCTCATGAAGGCAGCTACGACGGCTTCTTCTGCCCCTGCCATGGGTCGCAGTACGATTCGTCCGGCCGCATCCGCCAGGGGCCCGCGCCCGCGAACCTGCCGGTGCCGCCGTACCAGTTCGTTTCCGACACCAAAATCCAGATCGGCTGAGCCTCGGACCGACGTCCGAAGCTTCGTGCCGTCTCGTCGTACTATTTCCTCAGGATCGCATCATGAGCGGACCATCCGACTACCAGCCGAGCAATCCGGCCCTGCAATGGATCGAGCGGCGTCTGCCGATCTTTGGTCTCATCCATTCCTCCTTCGTCGCCTATCCCACCCCGCGCAACCTGAACTATTGGTGGACCTTCGGCGCCATCCTCTCCTTCATGCTGGGGATGCAAATCCTCACCGGTGTGATCCTGGCGATGCACTACACGCCGCATGCCGATCTCGCCTTCAAGTCGGTCGAGCTGATCGTCCGTGACGTCAATTACGGCTGGCTGCTGCGCAACATGCACGCGGTCGGCGCCTCGATGTTCTTTGTCGCCGTCTACGTCCACATGTTCCGCGGCCTTTACTACGGGTCGTACAAGGAGCCGCGCGAGGTGCTGTGGATCCTCGGCGTCATCATCTATCTGCTGATGATGGCCACGGGCTTCATGGGCTACGTGCTGCCTTGGGGCCAGATGAGCTTCTGGGGCGCCACCGTCATCACCAATCTGTTCTCTGCCATTCCCTATGTCGGCGAGAGCATTGTGACGCTGTTATGGGGCGGCTATTCGGTCGGCAACCCGACGCTGAACCGCTTCTTCTCGCTGCACTATCTGCTGCCGTTCCTGATCGCGGGCGTCGTCGTGCTCCACGTCTGGGCGCTGCACGTCGCCGGACAGAACAACCCCGACGGCGTCGAGCCGAAGACGGAAAAGGACACGGTGCCGTTCACGCCGCACGCGACCATCAAGGACATGTTCGGCGTCACCTGCTTCATGCTGCTCTACGCCTGGTTCATCTTCTACATGCCGAACTATCTCGGCGATGCCGACAACTACATCCCGGCGAACCCGGGCGTGACGCCGCCGCACATCGTGCCGGAATGGTATTACCTGCCGTTCTACGCGATCCTGCGCTCGATACCGAACAAGCTCGCGGGGGTCATCGCGATGTTCGGGGCGATCATCATCCTGTGCTTCCTGCCCTGGCTCGATAGCGCCAGGACGAAGTCATCGAAGTACCGTCCGCTGGCCAAGCAGTTCTTCTGGATCTTCGTTGCGGTCTGTATCCTGCTCGGCTATCTCGGCGCGCAGCCGCCGGAGGGCATTTACGTCGTTGCCGGCCGGGTCCTGACGTTCTGCTACTTCGCCTACTTCCTGATCGTGCTGCCGCTGCTCGCGCGCATCGAAAAGCCGCGACCGGTACCGAATTCGATCTCGGATGCGGTGTTGGCCAAAACCGGGAGCAGGTCGACCCCGATGGTGTCGACCGCGATAATGCTGGCGCTCGCCGGTTCGTTGTTCGCGGGCTCGATCGACAGCGCGAAAGCGTCCGAGGGTGGCGACCAGCCGCCGTCAATCAAATGGTCGTTCTCGGGCCCCTTCGGTAAGTTCGACCGCGGCGCGCTCCAGCGCGGCCTGAAGGTCTATAAGGAGGTCTGCGCCAGCTGCCACGGCCTGTCCTACGTCGCCTTCCGCAACCTCGCCGAGCCCGGTGGGCCCGGCTATTCGGTGGCGCAGGCCTCGGCGTTTGCTTCCGAGTACAAGGTCAAGGATGGCCCGAACGATGCCGGTGACATGTTCGAGCGTGCGGGCCGGCCGGCGGACTATTTCCCCTCGCCATTCCCGAACGAGCAGGCGGCGCGTGCCGCGAATGGCGGCGCGGCGCCCCCGGACCTGTCCCTGATCACCAAGGCGCGTTCTTACAAGCGCGGCTTCCCCTGGTTCATCGTTGACTTCTTCACCCAGTACCAGGAGCAGGGTCCGGATTATGTCGCGGCCGTGCTTCAGGGCTTCGAGGACAAGGCCCCCGAGGGCGTCACCCTCCCGGAAGGCTCCTATTACAACAAGTACTTCCCCGGCCACGCCATCAAGATGCCGAAGCCGCTCAGCGATGGCCAGGTCTCCTATGACGACGGCTCGCCGACCACCGTGGCGCAATATGCCAAGGACGTCACCACGTTCCTGATGTGGACCGCCGAGCCGCACATGGAAGCGCGCAAGCGCCTCGGTTTCCAGGTGTTCGTGTTCCTGATCATCTTCGCGATCCTGATGTACTTCACCAAGAAAAAGGTCTGGGCCGACTCGCACTGAGCGGCGCGAGCCGAAACGGGAGAAGAAGCCCCCCGCGAGGGGGCTTTTTTTGGATGGTCAAGGGCTCGCGCTACGCGCGTCCTGGAATGACGCGAGTGTGGATTGCGCCGCGCGCTCTCAGCGGCCAAAATACCGCCAATCGCTCCCTCAGAAAACGCGTCGGAGGACACCATGGGAACCACCATCACCTTCAAGCGCCCGGACGGCAAGGACGCCTCCGGCTATCTCGCCAATGCCGCGCGCGGCAACGCGCCGGGCGTGGTCGTGATCCAGGAATGGTGGGGCCTGTCGGACCAGATCAAGGGCCTGTGCGACCGCTTCGCGCTCGCCGGCTTCGATGCGCTGGCGCCCGATCTCTACAAGGGCAAGGTGGTGCCCTATCACGACACGGACAGCGCCAACAACGAGATGAACTCGCTCGACTTCATGGACGCCACCACGCAGACGGTGCGCGGCGCCACGCAATATCTGTCGCGCAACGGCGCCAAGGTCGGGCTAACAGGCTTCTGCCTCGGCGGCGCCGTCACCATCATCGGCGCGACCAAGATCCCGGAGCTCGCGGCCGGCGTCGTGTTCTACGGCATCCCGCCGGAGCAGGCGGCCAAGCCCGCCGACGTCAAGATCCCGCTCCAGGCCCACTTCGCCAACAAGGACGATTGGTGCACGCCGGAGCTGGTCAATGGATTCGAGAAGGCCATGAAGGCTGCCGGCAAGTCGCTGGAGCTGTTCCGCTATGACGCCGAGCACGCCTTCGTCAACGAGCAGCGCCAGGCCGTGCACGACCGCGAAGCCGCCGAGCTCGCCTGGGGCAGGGCGACGGAGTTTTTCCGAAAACATCTGGGGTAGGTGGAGCGCCATCAGTCGCGCCACATTTTCGATGTCCCGGCGAAGGCCGGGACGCATAACCCCAGGAGGGGTTATGGCGCGAGCTTGTAACCACTAGTCTTCGTCAAACCAATTCATGTGGCTATCGATCCCGGCCCTTCGGCAGGATGACGGCGGAGGTCGAAGTCGGAGCGCCCCGTATCCCACAGCGCTGACCATCAGGCGGCCACCACGTGACCGCCCTTGACGGCGCCCCCGCGCCATGGTGAGTATCGACCCCATGAGCACCGCCGTCCGCGCAGCCCGTCTCTGGTGGCGCACCTCCTAACGAGGTGGCCGGTGCGATTTTCCTTTCCTAAATCGTCTGAGGTCGCCCACGCAGTGCGGCGGCCTGATCGTTTGTCCTGTGTGGCGTTCCCTCGGCAAGTCTCGTAAGAGGACCACATGAACAGGACAGTCTTTGCCCTCCCGCCCAGAAGTGACTACGTGACCCGTGCAGGTCTTGCGATCACGCGCATGACCGAGCAGTTCACCGGCGGCGCGAGCCGGCTCGACGATCTCGTCAGCCTGCTCGACCGTCGCCGCGGCGTGGTGCTGTCCTCGGGCACGACCGTGCCTGGCCGCTACGAGAGCTTCGATCTCGGCTTCTCCGACCCGCCGCTGAAGCTCGAGACCGTCGGTGTCAATTTCAAGCTGGAGGCGCTGAACGGCCGCGGCCAGGTGCTGATCGCCTTCCTCGCTGAGGTCCTGCGCGAGCCCTGCGTGGTGATCTCGGAGAAGACGGCGACGCGCCTTGCCGGCCACATCATCCGTGGCGACGCCCCGGTCGAGGAGGACCAACGTACCCGGCGTGCCAGCGTGATGTCGCTGGTGCGCGATCTCGTCGCCGCCTTCTCCGCCAATGACGACGGGCTGCTCGGCCTGTTCGGCGCGTTCGCCTACGACCTCGTGTTCCAGATCGAGGACCTCGTGCAGAAGCGGCCGCGCGAAAGCGACCAGCGCGACATCGTGCTCTACGTGCCCGATCGCCTGCTGGCTTATGACCGCGCCACCGGCCGCGGCGTGGTGCTCACTTACGATTTCGCCTGGAAGGGCAAGTCTACCGAAGGCCTGCCGCGCGAGACCGCCGACAACCCGTATCTGAAGACGCCGCGGCAAGGATTTGCCGATCACGCCCCCGGCGAATATCAGGCCACGGTCGAGACGGCGCGCGCAGCCTTCGCCCGTGGCGATCTGTTCGAGGCGGTGCCGGGGCAGCTCTTCGCTGAGCCCTGCGACCGCTCGCCGGCCGAAGTGTTCCAGCGCCTCTGCGTCATCAACCCGTCGCCTTACGGCGCGCTGATGAATCTCGGCGAGGGCGAATTCCTGGTGTCGGCCTCGCCGGAGATGTTCGTGCGCTCGGACGGACGCCGCGTCGAGACCTGCCCGATATCAGGCACGATCGCGCGCGGGCTCGATGCGATCGGCGACGCCGAGCAGATCCGCCAGCTCCTGAACTCGGAGAAGGACGAGTTCGAGCTCAACATGTGCACCGACGTCGACCGCAACGACAAGGCGCGCGTCTGCGTGCCCGGCACGATCAAGGTGCTGGCGCGGCGGCAGATCGAGACCTACTCAAAGCTGTTCCACACCGTCGACCACGTTGAGGGCATGCTGCGTCCCGGCTTCGACGCTCTCGATGCCTTCCTCACCCACGCCTGGGCGGTGACCGTGACCGGCGCGCCAAAGCTCTGGGCGATGCAGTTCGTAGAAGATCACGAACGCTCGCCGCGGCGCTGGTATGCCGGCGCGATCGGCGCGGTAAATTTCGACGGCAGCATCAACACCGGCCTCACCATCCGCACCATCCGCATGAAGGATGGCCTCGCCGAGGTGCGCGTCGGCGCGACCTGCCTGTTCGATTCCGATCCCGCCGCCGAAGATCGCGAGTGCCAGGTCAAGGCCGCCGCGCTGTTCCAGGCGCTGCGCGGCGATCCGCCGAAGCCGCTCTCGACCTTCGCGCCCGATGCAACCGGCTCGGGCAAGCAGGTGCTGCTGATCGATCACGACGACAGCTTCGTGCACATGCTCGCCGACTATTTCCGACAGGTCGGCGCCAGCGTCACCGTGGTCCGCTATGTGCATGCGCTCGACATGCTCAAGCAGAAGAGGTGGGACTTGCTGGTTCTGTCGCCGGGCCCCGGCAGGCCGGAGGATTTCGCAATCAAGACGACCATCGATGCGGCGCTGGAGAAGAAGCTGCCGGTGTTCGGCGTCTGCCTTGGCGTGCAGGCGATCGGCGAATATTTTGGCGGCGAGCTCGGGCAGCTCACCCATCCCGCCCACGGCCGGCCCTCGCGGGTGCAGGTGCGCGGCGGGCGGCTGATGCGCAATCTGCCGAACGAGATCGTCATTGGCCGCTATCACTCGCTATTTGTCGAGCGCGACAGCATGCCCGAAGTTCTGAGCGTGACCGCCAGCACTGAGGACGGCGTCGCCATGGCGCTCGAGCATAAGACCCTGCCGGTCGCCGGCGTGCAATTCCACCCGGAATCGCTGATGTCGCTCGGTGGGGAGGTGGGTTTGCGAATTGTCGAGAATGCGTTCCGGCTGGATGCGGGAGCGAATTGAGTGCAGGATATTTCATATTCGTCATTCCGGGGCGGCTCGAAGAGCCGAACCCGGAATCTCGAGATTCCGGGTTCGCGCTTTGCGCGCCTCGGAATGACAACTGAGATGTGAGACACCGATGACCTTTGACCACGATCTGAAGGCCAGCGTCCGCACCATCCCGGACTATCCGAAGCCAGGAATCATGTTCCGCGACATCACCACGCTGCTCGCGGACGCGCGCGCGTTCCGCCGCGCGGTCGACGAGCTCGTCAATCCCTGGGCCGGCAACAAGATCGACAAGGTTGCCGGCATGGAGGCGCGCGGCTTCATCATCGGCGGCGCAGTGGCGCATCAGCTCTCGGCCGGATTCGTGCCGATCCGGAAAAAGGGCAAGCTGCCGCACACCACCGTGCGCATCGCTTACTCCCTCGAATATGGCATCGACGAGATGGAAATGCATGTCGACGCGATCCAGCCCGGCGAGCGCGTGATCCTGGTCGACGACCTCATTGCCACCGGCGGCACCGCGGAAGGCGCGGTGAAGCTGTTGCGCCAGATCGGCGCCAATGTCGTCGCCGCCTGCTTCATTATCGACCTGCCCGAGCTCGGCGGCGCTGCCAAGCTGCGCGCCATGGACGTGCCGGTGCGCACGCTGATGACGTTCGAGGGACATTGAGCAATATTAGGCTTGGTGATTCCAGGCTACGACCGCTGCAGGATCAAGCTGAGTTCGAGTTCGCGGAACGCAATGTAATTCCGCCGGGTCCACTGGTGCAGCTCGGTCGAGGCGTCCTTTTCCTGGCGCAAATAGCCGGTGAAGGAGAAGTTCAGCCGGTCGATATAGGTCTTGAGGAAGCCCGGCAGCGCCGGCAGTCGGAACAGCCGGCCGCCGGCCATCGCGGGCGGCAGCTCGCCGCGCACGATATATTCGTTGTCCACCGTGATCAGGTTCACGCGCGGGATTTGCCCGCGCAGCATCTCATGGCCCCGCGCCGAGGCGCGGTCGGTATCGGCGACGAACAGGATCTGAGGCGCGACGTGGCGGCGGGCCGCCTCCTTAAGCAGGCCGATCTCCTCGGTCATTTTGAAGAACTCGTCGAAGGCGTGGAAGCCGAGGTCGATCACCTTGGCAAGGCCGTCATCGACGATGACGCGGTCCATCAGCTGCATCTTGCCGTAGGTGTCGATCACGTCCGCGGTCTCGGTGACAGCAGGCAAGTAATCGAGCAGCGACGGCTCCTTCAGGTTGACGTCAAAGGCCGCGACGTTACCGTTCTTGAGCAGCAAGAATTCGGCGAGCAGCCGCGCCAGCAGGGTCTTACCGACCTGCGGGCGGGGCGAGCATATGATGTAGACGGGTGTCGCGGGCATCACGAACTATTATCTGAGCGAACTCGCCGCCCAATCCAGCCGTATCAGCCTCGCTTGCGCAACTATTTTTCGCTGTTGCGGGTGGCGGATTTCGAACCGACGATGTCGGTCAGCCGGATCCGGTCGAACTCGCTCCAGACATTTGCCAGCCAGTGCCGGACATAGCCGCGCAGCACGAACGAGTAGTTCGCGGCGTCGTCGTTGAGGCCCTTGTTGGCGACGAACTTCAGGAACGGAACGGAGGAGACCTCGACCTGCTCATAGGCCATTTCGTTGAGCTTGGGGATGGTCAGCTCAGTCGCGTCCTTGATGCGGTGGAAGTAGGAATTGTAGGTCGCCTGGTCCCACTGGAAGAACTGGGTGTCGTTGATGAAGTTCTTCACCAGGAAATATTTCGCGCCGCCCATGAAGCCCGCGGTCTCCGCAATCTCCTCCAGCGAGGCGATCGAGGGCCCGAGGATGTGGAACACGGCAAAGGTAATCTGGCCGGCCTTGGCTGCGTCGAGGAAGCCGATGTCGCGGAGCGAAGCCAGCGCTGGCGAGAGCAGGCCGGCGCGGACGTCGATCACGGTCACCGACGGGCTCACCGCGTTGAGCGTATCGAAAATCTTCATCTGATCCGACGTCGTCGTCATGTCGACGATCTCGGTGATGTCGGGGTGGAAGCGCTTCAGGGTTCCGCGCGGCGACTCCGTGTCGAACGCCCGCGTCGGCACGTTGTTGGCGGAAAAATAATCGAGCAAGGTACGCGACACCGTGGTCTTGCCGACCCCGCCCTTGTCTGCGCCCACCACAACCACTGCCGGCTTTGCCATTGCTGTCCCCTAACGCGCCCCCGATCGCGAGGTCGCAATCGGCCGGGCCCCAAATCGATGTCCCGAGTCTGCTGTTGGGCGCGAACATGGCAGAAACAAGGGAGAATTCAATTCCGGAGGCCCCAGTTACGGCAAATCCCGAGGTTTTTCCCAATCGCGGAGAAACTCGCCGCGCATGGCCGGAATCAGGTGCTCAATGACGGCCCCAAGGACCCATAGAATTCCCCATGGGATTGCCCGCCGGGTTGCTGCCTGCGGTTCCGGAGGGACTGGCTGCGGGCACGGGCGGCGGGCTCCCCGATCTGTCGGCATCATCCCACGGGCCATGGCGCAGCGGCGGTGGGGCATCCTGCTGGCCGGCTTGCGCCCCCGGCTCTTTCGTCTCGTCAGTAAGCGTCGGCATTGGACCGGGGTCGCGCCCCCCGGCAAACTTGACCAGCGCGTCGACCCGGGACTGCACCGAAGGGTGGGTTGCAAACAGATCGGCAAAGCCCTCGCGCGGATTGTCGACGCAGAGCTCCATCACGGCCGAGGTCGCGCCGGGCAATTCGCCGCGATTCTCGATCTTGCGCAGCGCCGAGATCATCGCGTCGGGGTCTTTCGTCAGCTCGACCGAGCCGGCGTCGGCGAGATATTCGCGTGACCGCGACAGCGCGAGCTTGACCACCTGCGACAGCAACCAGGCCACCACGAGCAGCACGATCGCAATGATGATGACGATGATTGCGCCACCGCCGGAGCTCTTGCTGTCGCTCGACGACGAGGACGACCGCGACGACGACGAGGAGCCCGAGGACCACGAGCCGCCCGAGCCGGAGCTCCAGTTGAGATTCGTGAACAGGCGGAAGAACAATTCCCCGAAGAAGCCGACCACGCCGGCGATGATGACGGCAACGACCATGAGCTGCACGTCGCCGTTCTTGATGTGGGTCAGCTCGTGGCCCAGCACTGCCTCGATCTCCTTGTCGTTCAGCGCATCGAGGAGACCGGTGGTGACGGTGATTGAATATTGCCGCGGATTGAGGCCGGTCGCGAACGCGTTTAGCGCCGGGCTCTCCATGATCTTCAGCTTCGGCATGGTGATGCCGCGCGAGATGCAGAGGTTTTCGAGCAGGTTGTAGAGCCGCGGCTGCTCCTGCCGGTCGACGTCGTGACCGCCGATGACGGCGTCGATCATCGACTGGTGGAAGAAATAGGCGATCGCGATCCAGGCGATCGCCGCAATCGTCGCGAAAGGTGCGGCTTTGAGCAGGTCGGCGAAGGCGCGGCTCAGATAGTAGGCCACCGTGCCATTGCCGTTGATGACGACCTCGGCAATCAGCGCGCCCGCATAGACCAGCACGTAGACCAGCAAGAACAGGCCGGCGAGCAGCAGCATCGAACGAAACTTGTTCGAGGCGATGTGCGTGTAGAGACCATACGCCGCCATGATGCGTCTTCGTCAAAGTCCGTCGTCCCGGGGCACGCCGCAGGCGTGAACCCGGAACCTCGAGATTCTCAGGTGCGCAACCGCGCACCATAGTTCGTCGCTTTGCGACGCCCCGGAATGACGGAGAAAAGCAATGGACATGTTAGACAATCAGAACTTCACTTGCGGCGCGATTTCGACTTCGGTGCGGCTGGCGCCGAGATCGAAGAACTCCTTCCGGGTGAAGCCGAACATGCCGGCGAACAAAGCGGCGGGCATCTGCTGGATGCCGGTGTTGTATTCCTGGACGGCGTTGTTGAAGAAGCGTCGGCTCGCCGCGATCTTGTTCTCGAGGTCGGAGAGCTCGCTGGCGAGCTGCTGGAAATTTGCGTTTGCCTTGAGGTCGGGATAGGCCTCCGACAGCGCGATCAGCCGGCCGAGTGCGCCGGAGAGCTGGTTCTCGGCCGCGGATACCTGCGCCGGTCCCTGCGCCGACATCGCTGAATTGCGCGCCTTGATGACGTCGTCGAGCGTGCCGCGCTCGTGCGAGGCGTAGCCCTTCACGGTCTCGACCAGGTTCGGGATCAGGTCGTGCCGTTGCTTGAGCTGCACGTCGATGTCGGCAAAGGCCTGGCCGACGCGCTGGCTCAGCGCCACCAGGCGGTTGTAGGCGCTGAAGGCGAGCAGCACGAGGACGACGATGACGCCGAGAACGATCCAGCCGGTCGACATGGAGAACTCCTGGAGAGGGGAAGAAGGCGGGCGCAGCCTAGACCAAATTGGCGCAGGGCGAGAGCCCCGGCGCGGGGAGGTAAGGCTTGGTCGGATGAGGAACCATCCGAGTTCAAGGCCAGAGGGGCGATCGAGGTTAACTTTCGGACATGATCGCATCGCCCCAGCGCCAGCGCCGGGCCTGCGAATAGGCGGGTTTGTCGCGTCGTGGGACTTTCGTCAGCGCGACCCCAGTCTCGGTGCAGAGCTTTGCCGTGATCTCGGCCTTGCCGATGTCCGGTGGCGCCAGCACGCGCGAGGCGCGCGGCGCAGGCGGCGTGCGGGTCAGCGCGACGTAGATGAAGCGCTCGTCTTCGAACGGCACCTCGGCGCCCTTGATCTGGCGGTGCGCCTGCGAGCGCGGCAGGCGCTGGCTGAAATGGCACCAATCGGGCGCGATGAGCGGGCACGGCTTGTCGTGCGGACAGGGTGCGGCGACGTAGGCGCCTGCCGCGATCAGTTGCTGGCGCAGCGCGAGAATGCGCGTGTAGCCGGCGGGCGTGCCGGGCTCGATCACCACCAGCGCGTGCCGCGCTTTGGTCCACATGGCCGCCGCGAGCTTGCGCTGGTCGCCTTCGTTGAGCTCGCCGATGACGTAGCTCGCAACGACGAGATCGGCTTGCGAGACCTCGGCGAGGTTCGCGCCTGCGTCGCCCGGCAGATAGCGGCAGTCCGCCAGGCGCGAGCTGTCGCGCGCCAGTTCGAGCGCGAGCCGGCTTAGGGTGGCGTTGGCATCGAGCAGGGTAAAATCCTGAAGCGAGGCAAACGCCTCTGCGGCGGCCCAGCTCGCGGTGCCCGGGCCTGCGCCGATGTCGAGCAGGCTTTCCGGAGCGAGGGCCGGTGCGATCGCGGTCAGCGCATTCAGGCTTGCGGCCACCGCCGCGTAAGTTGCCGGCATGCGCGCCAGCGCGTAGGCAAGGGCATCGGCTTCCGACTTGATCGTGCCCGAGCCGCCGCCTGAGCGATAGGCGTTGGATATCTTTTGCGAGCGCTGTGCTGCCTCGGTGCGCGAAACGCCCTGGAGCCTGGCATCGAGGGCCGCCTTGAGTTCAGCGGGGAGGGTGGGTGAGATTATCATCCGCGGTCATGCCCCGCGTAGGCGGGGCATCCAGTACTCCGAGACAGGTGCCGTCAAACCGAGAAGCCGCGGCGTACTGGATCATCCGCCTGCGCGGATGATGACGTCAATGGGTATGGAGGGATCGCGCGTCACGCCACGTTCTGGTCGAGAATATCCACCGCCTCTTGCAGGCTCACCGACACCAGCTGCGAGACGCCACGCTCGGCCATGGTGACGCCGAACAGCCGGTTCATGCGCGCCATCGTGATCGGGTTGTGCGTGATGATGATGAAGCGGGTGTCGGTCGAGCCGGTCATCTCGTGCAACAGGTTGCAGTAGCGCTCGACATTGTGGTCGTCGAGCGGCGCGTCGACTTCGTCCAGCACGCAGATCGGCGAGGGATTGGTGAGGAACACCGCGAAGATCAGCGCCATCGCCGTCAGCGCCTGTTCACCGCCCGAGAGCAGCGACAGCGTCTGCGGCTTCTTGCCCGGCGGCTTGGCGATGATTTCGAGACCGGCTTCGAGCGGGTCGTCGCTCTCGATCAGATGCAGTGCGGCCTCGCCGCCGCCGAACAGTTCGACGAACAGGCGCTTGAAGTGGCTGTTGACGACCTCGAACGAGGTCAGGAGCCGCTCGCGCGCCTCCTTGTTGAGGCTCTGGATGCCCTGGCGCAGCCGCTTGATGGCCTCAACCAGGTCGTCACGCTCGGTGACGAGGCCGGTGTGCTGGGTCTCGACCTCGCGCAGCTCTTCCTCGGCGCGCAGGTTGACTGCGCCGAGGCGCTCGCGGTCGCGGCGCATCTTTTCGAGCTCTTCCTCGATGTCGTGCAGCGGCGGCAGCTCGGCACCGGGCTCGATCTCGGCGAGGCCGGCGACGGCCTGCGGCTCGACTTCGAGCATGTCGCGGATCTCGCGCTCGATGTCCTCGAGCCGGCGCCGCGCGCCTTCCATGCGCTCCTCGGCGCGCGCGGTGGCCTCGCGGGCGCTGGAGAGCGCCTCTAACGTCAGCTTCGCGACGCGGTCGGTCTCCGCCATTGCGGTTTCGGCGGCGGCGAGCGCGTCGGCAGCCATGCGGCGGTCGTTCTCGGCGTATTCGATTTCGGTGATTAGCGCGCTGCGCTTCTCGGCGAACAATGCCGGTGCGTTTTCGAGCTCGCCGCGCTCGATCGTCAGTTCGGCGATGCGGGCCTGGATGGTGTCGATGTGGGAGGCCGCGCTCTCCTTGCGGTTCTGCCACTCGGTGCGTTCGGCGAGGATCGCCTGCACGCGGCGGTCGGCGAGCTCGGCTTCGCGCGCCAGTGCCTGCGCCTCGGCGCGGACCTGGGCGGCCATGCGGCGATGCCCCTCGATGTCGCTGCGGACGGCGGCGAGACGGGTCTCGGTGTCCTCGCTCGACGGCAGCTCGCCGATGCCGGCTTCGGCGTATTCGTAAGCGGCCTCGGCCTCGGCGCGGTCGGCGGCGAGGCGGCTGTGCGCTTCCGACAGCGTCGCCTTGCGCGCGGCATGGCGGCTGATCTCGCGCTCGGCGGTGGCATGGCGCTCGCGCGCGACGTTGAGCTCGCGCTGCGCGGCACGCCAGGCTTCGCGGCTGGCGCCTTCGGTGCTGGCCGCCATCTGCAACTCGGACTCGGCATTCTCGAGCGCCTGGCGCTTGATCTGCGCGTCGATGCGGGCCTGCTCCAGCTCGTTCTCGATGTCGACGAGGCGGGCGCGCTCCGCGAGGCGCCGCGCGGCACCCGTCGGGGCATGAGCTGCGGCGACAAAGCCGTCCCAGCGCCAGACATCGCCCTCGGGCGAGACCAGCCGCTGGCCGGTCTTGAGCTGCGAGACCAGCTCGGCGCCGCGCTCGCGCGGCACCACGCCGATCTGCGCCAGGCGGCGGGCCAGCTCAGCCGGCGCCTGCACGTGGTTGGCGAGCGGAACGACGCCTTCGGGCAGCTCCGGATCGCCGTCGGTGACGCCGGCATTGGTCCAGCGCATCGGCGCCGAGGGATCGACCGGCGCGTCGAGATCGTCGCCGAGCGCGGCGCCGATCGCCTTTTCAAATCCCTTGTCGACGGTGATGCCGTCGATGATCGGCGGCCACAGGTTCTTGGTCTCGCCGTTGACGATCTTGGAGATCGTGCGCGCCTCGGTCTCGAGCCGCTGCACGCGCTTGTCGGCTTCGACCAGCGGCGAGCGCGAGGATTCCAGCGTCTGGCGCGCGGCGACATGCGCGGCTTCGCTTGCCTGCGCTGCGGCTTCCGAAGCGGCCAGCGTCTGCTCTGCGATCTCGACCAGAGCGGTCAGCTCGTCGAGATCGCCGAAGCCGCCGGTCTCCTGCGCAAGCTTCTGCTCTTCCGCCGCGACATTCGCGATCTCCTGGTCGAGCCGGGCGAGCTTGTCGCGATGGGTGCGGACGTTGGCCTCTAACTGGTTGCGCTTGGCGGTGAGGTCGGCGAGCGCGGTGGTGAGTTCGGCGAAGCGCTGCTCGGTTTCGGTCAGCACCGCCTCGGCTTCCGCGACGCGCTCGTCGACACCGGAGCGCTTCTCGACGCGCGACTTGATCTCTTCCTTCAGCTCGGCGTCTTCGGCGTCGAGCCGCTGCAGCGCCACGTCGGCGTCCATGGTCTGCTGCTGGGCGCGCGAGATGTCGCCCTCGAACTGGGCGAGACGGCGTTCGAGCTCGGCGACGCGCTCCTTGGCACGTTCTTCCTCACGGTCGAGCTGCTCGCGGGCATTGGTGAGGCGCTGCAGCCCGGCCGCGGCGCGCGCTTCCGCATCGCGCAGCGCCGGCATCTCGGCGGCGCGGATGGCCTGGATGCGGGCGGCTTCGGCCTGGTGCTGGGTGCGCTCGGCCATCTCGCGGACCGCGAGATCGTGCGTCTGCCCGGACTCGTTGACGTCGGCATGGGCGCCGAGCCAGCGCAGGTGATACAGCGTGGCCTCGGCCTTGCGCACCTTGGCCGCGACCTCGCGGTAGCGCACCGCCTGGCGGGCCTGCTTCTTCAGGCCTTCCATCTGGCCGGAGAGCTGGCCGATCACGTCCTCGACGCGGGTGAGGTTGGTTTCGGCCGCCTTCAGCCGCAGTTCGGCCTCGTGACGGCGGGCGTGCAGACCGGCGACGCCGGCGGCGTCTTCCAGCACGCGGCGGCGCTGCTCGGGCTTGGCCTGGATGATTTCGCCGATCTTGCCCTGGTGGACGAGCGCCGGCGAGCGCGCACCGGTGGCGGCGTCGGCGAATAGGATCTGCACGTCGCGAGCGCGCACGTCGCGGCCGTTGATGCGATAGACCGAGCCGGCCTCACGCTCGATGCGCCGGGAGATTTCGAGAAGCTGGCTGTCGTTCATCGCCGCCGGCGCGGTGCGGTCGGCATTGTCGATCGTCATCGTCACTTCGGCGTGGTTGCGCGCCGGGCGGTTGCCGGAGCCGGCGAAGATCACGGCGTCCATGTCGGCGGCGCGCAGCGACTTGTATGATGTCTCGCCCATCGCCCAGCGCAGCGCCTCGACCAGATTCGACTTGCCGCAGCCGTTGGGGCCGACCACGCCGGTCAGGCCGGGCTCGATAACGAAGTCCGTGGGCTCAACGAAGGACTTGAAGCCGTGAAGGCGCAGGCGGGTGATTTTCATAAACACGCATCTCTGTTGGCAGGCGCGAATCCCCTGCCGGGACAATACCATGGAAGGCATTGTCGCTGTCTGGGCGAGTCGCGCGAGGCGGCTCGTGCGGCGGACAATGGCCGCGGTGCGCCGCGAGGGCAACCGGCGAAAGCCGCTTTTCCCAAGGGATTTATGCCAGGAATGATACGGCTTTAGATGCGCGAATCAGAATTGTGGCGTGCGAATCAACTCTTCAGCAGCGCATTGATCTTCTTGGCGAACTCCTCGAATGAGGCCTCGCCCTTGATCTTCTCGCCGTTGATGAAGAACGTCGGCGTCGAATCCACCTTCAGAACGTCGCTGGCGTATTTCTGGTCGGCGGCGATCTTGTCGAGCAGCGCCTGGTCCTTCAGGCAGGCCTCGACCTGCTGCTGGGTGAGGCCGGCCTGCTTGCCGATCCGTGTCAGGGTCTCGGTGGTGTTCTTCACCACCCAGTCGTTCTGCTGGCGGAACAGCATGTCCGTGACCGCAAAATATTTCGGCGCGTCGCCATTGGCGATGCAGCGCGACAGCATCGAGCCTGCGGCGGCTTTGATGTCGAGTGGGAACTCGCGGAAGATGTAACGCACCTTGCCGGTGTCGGTGTATTCCTTCTTGATCTTGGGGAACACCTGCTCGTTGAAGGCCGCGCAATGCGGGCAGGTCATCGAGGCGTATTCGATGATGGTGACCGCGGCATCGTTCGGGCCGAGCGCCATGTCGGGAAGCGACACGGGCTTCGCCACATCAGCGGCGGACTGGGCCATGGCCTCGGACACCAACCGCAGCGGCGAGAACCCGGCGAGCGCGGCAAGCCCGGTCAGCGACAGCATCGTTGTGAAGGCGCGGCGGGTGATGATCACGGTCGGCTCCCGGATTGGCAAAGTGTCGCCCGAGGGCTCTATCGAGTTCCCGCCCGGGCGGCCTGTCGCTAGCTTGAAACGTCGACTGAGGCAATGGCGAGCGACAAGTCGGGGTCCAGATTAGCTAGGGAATGAGGCTCAATTTCGCTTGATGGCGGCTCCGAGCCGCGCCAGCGCCGTCTTGAGCTGTTCATCTTCGATGTCGCCCAAGCTCTCCGCCACCTTGGCCACCGATTTGGGATCGGGCGGGCCCGGCCGAGCCGGCCGCCGGGTGCGCGACAGCGGGGCCTGACGGAACGCCAGCTTGCCGACCGCGCTCCAGCCGAAGAAGCGGTTGACCCGTTCCAGGATCACGTCGGCGGTGTGCTGGATCTCCAGCGCCATCGGCCCCTCGACCCGCAGCACCAGCGTCGCCGGCTCCTGCGGCTGGCCCTCCACCGGCCTCGGCCATTGCATCTTCAGCGGCTCGGCATGGGCCGCGATCTCCGGCCCCGCAATCTGCGCCCACCGCGTCACCAGCTCGCGCGCCGCAAAGCCCTGCTTGGCATACGCCTCGGCGAAGACGTCGTTCAGCAAGAGCGAAAGCGGCTTTGCGCTGATGGGGCCGGGTTTGGGCGGGAATTTGGACATGGCGACCTTATAGCACTGTGCCCGTCGCGCGAGGAACTGCTGCCGTCATGGCCGGGCTTTCTTCCGGCCAGCCACGCCTTGCCGCGAAGGAAGAAAGACGTGGATGCCCGCGACAAGCGCGGGCAGGACATGGAGAGACCGGCCCCACATCGTTACAGTGCGAGCATGCCCCCCAAATCGGCCCGCAAGACGAAATCGGAACCAGTCCAACCGGAACATCTGGTTCGTCCTTTGGCGCTCCTTCACTGGTATGACCGCCACCGCCGCCGTCTGCCTTGGCGCGCGGCGCCCGGCGAGGCATCAGACCCTTACCGCGTCTGGCTGTCGGAGATCATGCTCCAGCAGACCACGGTGAAGGCAGTCGGGCCCTATTTCGAGAAATTCGTGGCGCGCTGGCCGGACGTCACGGCGCTCGGCCGGGCTTCGCTCGACGACGTGCTGCGGATGTGGGCCGGGCTCGGTTACTATTCGCGCGCGCGCAACCTCTACGCCTGTGCGGCCGCGGTGACGCGCGAGCATGGCGGCGTCTTTCCCGACACCGAGGAGGGCCTGCGTGCGCTGCCCGGAATCGGGCCGTACACGGCAGCTGCAATTGCGGCGATCGCGTTCGACCGCCGCACCATGCCGGTCGACGGCAATATCGAGCGGGTGGTCTCGCGCCTGTTCGCGGTCGAGGAGGAGCTGCCGCAGGCCAAGCCGCTGATCCAGCAACTGGCAACGACGCTGCTCGCAGACTCTCGCGCCGGCGACAGCGCACAGGCGCTGATGGACCTGGGTGCCTCGATCTGCACGCCGAAGAAGCCGGCCTGCTCGCTGTGTCCGCTCAACGAGGATTGCGTCGCACGAGCGCTGGGGACGCAGGAAACATTTCCGCGCAAGGCGCCGAAGAAGAGCGGAACGTTGCGGCGCGGTGCCGCCTTCGTCGTCACCCGGGGCGATGAACTGCTCGTCCGCAGCCGGCGGGAAAAGGGCCTGCTCGGCGGCATGACCGAGGTGCCGTGCTCGGATTGGCTCGCCGGCCAGGACGATACGACGGCGAAGCAGCAGGCGCCGGAGCTGAAGGGGCTGACGCGCTGGCAGCGCAAGATGGGCGTCGTCACCCACGTCTTCACGCATTTTCCGCTGGAGCTGGTGGTCTATACGGCGAAGGTGGAAGCCCGCACGCGCGCGCCCGAGGGCATGCGGTGGGTGCCGATCGCCACACTTGCCGGCGAAGCGCTGCCCAACGTCATGCGCAAGGTCATCGCGCATGGATTGGATCTCTAGCGCCCACTCTGCTGACATCATGCTGGCAGCAGACCTGCGTTATCCAGCGGCGGCAACGGAGGTTCGCATGGTCAAGACTGCGCTGGACAACTTTCGAAGACCGCCCTGCGCCGAGCTATTGGGCTGGCGCCTGCTCGATGCCCGCCCGCAGGAGGGCTGGATCAAGCTCGGCTTCGAGGGCAAGCCGGAGTTCTGCAATCCAGCAGGCTTCATCCAGGGCGGCATGCTCTCGGCCATGCTCGACGACACGATGGGCCCCGCCGTGCTGGTGATGAGCGAGGGCCGGCTCTACACCACCACCATCAGCATGACCGTGAATTTTCTGTCGCCGGCAAAGCCCGGCCCGATCGTCGGCGAGGCCCAGGTGACGCAGCTCGGCAAGACCATCGCCTTCGTCGAAGGCAAGCTGATGGCCGAGGACGGCACGGTGCTGGCGACGGCAAGTGCGACCGAGCGGCTGCTGGAGGCGGCAAGGGTGGTGCGGTAAGACGGTAGCCACGCGCTCCACTTCCCTTCTCCCCTTGTGGGAGAGGGTGGCAAAGGCCGCCTCCGGCGGCCGTCCTTAAAAGACGCCGAAGCGAAGCTTCGGCTTTGGCGCCGGATGAGGGGTATCTCTCCGCGAACTCAAATCGCGTGAACGCGCGGAGAGAACCCCTCACCCAAGTGAGTCTGTGTCTACCGGCGAGTTGCCCTCTCCCACACGGGGCGAGGGCACACTCATGCGCACTCGCTTTGAGCTAGCGCATACCGACCCGCTTCGCGTCCTTGCTCACGATTGCCGGCTTGGCGTTCAGCGCCTCGACCTGGAAACCCGCGACGCGCTTGTAGTTGGCGGCGATGTCTTCCAGCTCCTGCTGCGACAGCACGTCGGTGACGACCTCAAAGCCGTCGGGCGCGCGCTCCTCGACCAGCTGCATCACCTGCTCGGGGCCGTTCTTGCGGTTGAGCAGGACGAGGTCGGTGGTCGCGGGCCTGCGCTCGGCCTCATAGGCGAGCAGCGCTGCCTGCGTCGGTCCATGCGCCAGGATTTCACGCGTGATGACGCGGGCATCGAGGATCGCCTGCGAGGCGCCGTTCGATCCGATCGGATACATGGGATGAGCGGCATCGCCCATCAGCGTGACACGGCCGAACGTCCATTGCGACACCGGATCACGGTCGACCAGCGGATATTCGTAGGCGTGCGGGCAGTTCTTGATCAGGCCGGGCACGTCGAGCCAGTCGAACCGCCAGCTCTCGAACCAGGGCAGAAATTCCTCCAGCCGAGCCGTGCGGTTATAGTCCTCGCGGCGCCATTGATAGGTCGGCGGCATGTGGCGCTCGGCGACCCAGTTGATGAGGTGATTGCCCGCCGCATCCGGCTCTTTCGAGATCGGGTAGCAGACGAATTTCAGGATCTCATGGCCGGCCATGATCATGGTGCGGCCGGTGAGGAAGGCCTTCGCCGGCGTGACGCCCCGCCAGAGAATGCGGCCGTTCCAGATCGGCGGACCTTCGTTCGGATAGAGCTTTTCGCGCGCGGCGGAATGGATGCCATCGGCGGCGATTAGGATCGCGCCGTCGTAGCTGCCTGCGGCTTTGCCGGTCGCCCTGTCGATGAAGTCGGCGCGCACGCCACCCGCCGTCTCGGTCCAGCCGGTCAGATGATGGCTGGTGAGAATGTTCTCGCGGCCGAGCCGCTCGACCGCAGTGTCGAGCAGGAGCTGCTGGAGCGTGCCGCGATGGATCGAGAATTGCGGCCATTTGTAGCCGGCCTCTAGCCCGCGCGGCTCGCTCCAGATCGGCTTGCCATGCCTGGAAAAATAGGCGAGCTCGCGGGTGCGCACGCCGCTGGCGTCGAGCTTTTCCATCAGTCCGAGCTCGATCAGCTCGCGCACCGCATGCGGCAGCACGTTGATGCCGACGCCGAGCGGCTTCAATTCCGCGACGCTCTCGAACACTTTTACGGGAACGCCGATTCCGTGCAGGCTGAGCGCAAGCGTCAGCCCGCCGATGCCGCCACCGGCGATGAGTACCGTCATGACAAACCCCCTCCTGTTGCCGGCGTCTTGGCACAGGCGGGCGGCGGTGGGCAACTGCGAAGAGGGTATCGTGCTATGGACGTGGGGGCCGGCAGCCGTTAATTTCCAGCTTTCCCACGAGGTCCGACATGCTCAAGCTCTACTACGCCACTGGCACCTGCGCGCTCGCCACCTACATCACCTTAGAGGAGGCCGGCGCCGACTACACGGCCGAACGGCTGAGCTTCAAAGATAACCAGCAGAACAGCCCGGACTATCTCGCCATCAATCCGAAGGGCCGCGTGCCGGCGCTGGTGACCGATCGCGGCGTCCTGACCGAGACGCCGGCGATGCTGGCCTACCTCGCGCAGACCTTCCCCAAGGCGAAGCTCGCGCCGCTCGACGATCCATTCGACTTCGCCCAGGTGCAGTCGTTCAACTCCTATCTCTGCTCGACCGTACACATCAACCATGCCCACAAGATGCGCGGTCCGCGCTGGGCGACGCAGGAGAGCTCGTTCGCCGACATGAAGGCGATGGTCCCGAAGACCATGGGCGCCTGCTTCTCCCTGATCGAGCAGAAGATGTTTCGGGGCCCTTGGGTGATGGGCGAGCAGTACACGATCTGCGATCCCTATCTCTACACCCTCTCGACCTGGCTCGAAGGCGACAGCGTCGACATCAACGCGACGCCGAAGATCGCGGATCACTTCAAGCGCATGTCCGACCGCCCCGCCGTGCGCAAGGTAATGGAGGCGCAGAAGGCATAAGCGGCCTTGTTGGGTGGGCAAAGGCGCGAAGTGCCGTGCCCACCCATTTCCCAGCCGCGAGATGGTGGGCACCTTCGCTTTGCCGACCCTACGGGAGCTTGCGCTTGGCTTTCTCCAACTCCCGTCCGGTGTCCAGCATCAGCCGCCGCAGCCAGACCGATCCCGGGTCCATCTGCGCGCGGGTCGGATGGAACATGAACTGCTCGTCGATGCCGGGGTCGAGCGGCGGCGTCACCGTGACGAGGCCGAGCTGGCTCGACAGCGCCGCGATCAGCCGGCGCGGCACGAAGGCGACGAGGTCGGTGCGGGCGGCGACGTGCAGGGCTTCGAGGTATCCAGGCACGACCAGCGAGACGTGCCGCTCGATGCCTTTGCTGCGCAGCCAGGTATCGATCAGATCCTCGCTCTGGCCGCGGATGATCACGCCGACATGACGCGCAGCTAGGAACGCCGAGCGGCGCTTCAGCTTCGCCCCCATGGGATGGCCGCGCCGCACCGCCAGCGCATCGCTGTCGGTGTAAAGCAGCTGGCGGTGAAATCCCTTGAAGGCGTTGCCGATCGAGATCACGAGGTCGATGGTGCGGGCGAACTCGGCGTGGAAGATCGCAGGTCCCCGCCATGGCACGATTTCGATGCGGACATTGGGCGCAAGGCGCGTCACCTTCTCCATCAGCGGCGGCATCAACAGCTCGACCGCAAGGTCCGGCATCATCAGGCGAAATTGCCGTTCGCTACGCGCCGCGTCGAAGTCCTCAGGCACGAACAATCCACGCACCTGGTCGAGCGCGTGGGCCAGCGGTGCGCGGAGCGCCTCGGCCCGTAGTGTCAGCTCCATGCGCGCGCCGGTACGCACCAAAAGCGGATCGCCAAAGATGTCACGCAGGCGCTGGAGCGCATGGCTCGCCGCCGGTTGCGACAGGCCGATCCGGAGTGCGGCGCGGCTGACATTGGCCTCGCGCAGCAATGCATCGAGAGCGGTCAGGAGGTTGAGGTCAAGCGAATTCAAATTCATGAGGTGAATAGATATCATATTAGCTATCGATTTGAAGAATTGTATTCGGCCGGCGATGATCTTCCCCGATGTCACCACAAGGAGATGCCGCCATGAGCGCGAGCGCTAACAAGAAACTGATGCAGGATATCTTTGCCGCCGCCGCCAACCCTGATCCCGCAGCGCGCGACCGCGCGCTGTTCGCCGCGAGCCTTGCCGACGACGCCAAATGGGTCGTGACCGGGCAATATTCCTGGTCGCGCACCTTCGCAGGCAAGGAGGCGATCCTCAACGATCTGCACGGCTATGTCCGCACCCGCCTGCGTGACCGCACGCGCACGGTCGCCCACCGCTTCATTGCCGATGGCGATATCGTCGTGGTGGAAGCCAAGGGCGACAACGTCACGCCCGAAGGTGTCCGTTACGACAACGACTATTGTCTCGTGTTTCGCCTGGAGGACGGCAAGATCAAGGAGATCCGGGAATATTGCGACTCAGTCCTGACCGAGAAGGCGCTCGGTCCTTTTCCCCAAGCGGGCATGAGGGCGGCGAGCTGAGTGGATTGAGCCGCGTCACCTCCGCCGGCCGATGTCGTCCGCCACAGCCGATAACGATCGTGCAGACCTGGCAGGCGCTGGTCGAAATGGCCCGCCTCAGGCGCGAGCGGTCTCAGGCACGATCTCAGCTCGCCGCCATGACCGAACGGGAGCTTCAGGACTGTGGGATAACCCGGGCAGAGATCGCCTACGAGCTGAAGAAGCCTGTCCGGCGGAAATAGAGAGAGCGCGTCCAGGGCATCCCATGCAGCGATCTGCAAGCCGGTGCGGGACGCACGCCAGAACCTTGCGCAACTGCCGACAAAATCGGCAGTTGCGTCGGCGTTGCCGCGGCTCGGCGTGAAAAATTGGAAGGTTCAATTAACGAGTGTCCCCCATTGTGTCGCGGTGCAGCGTGAGTCGCAAAGACGCGACGCGCGGCTGCCAGGGTGGCCGGTGACGATCGCCGGAATTGTTCGGCCGCTCGAAGTGAAATGCATCTGGGTGGACAGTGGGAATGCCGAAGTTTCGTTTGCGGATCAGGGGACGCCTGTACGCAGGCTTCATGGCCCTTGTGGCGGTCGGTCTGGTGATGGCGGTGGTCGCCGTCTGGAATTTGCGGGCGGTGCAGGATCAGGTCGCAAGACAATCCGCGCTCTCGGACAGCACGGCGCGGGTGCTGGAGATATCGGCCCATCTTCAGGCGATTCAGCGCGCCAATCTGCGTTACGTCTACGACGCCAACGAGCCGGCGATGAAGGAGGCGCAAGAGCGGGAGACCGCGGCGACCGAGCTGTTGCAGGTCGGGGCGAAGGGAACGCGCTCGGAGGAGCGGCGAGCGCTCTACAACGGCCTCATCGACGACATCGCCAAAATGCGACGGCTGCGTGACAATCTCGGAGACGCCGTCAACGAGGCAAGAACGGGCAAGGCGACGCTGCTGCCGAGCGGGGAGGAGCTGGCCGTCAAGATGGGCAAGCTGGTCGATGCGGCGCGCGCCTCGGCCGACGAGGACACCGCAGCGCTGGTCGCGGACCTCGAATCCAGAATCCTCCTTGTCCGGGTCGCAAACTGGCGTTTTCTGGCCGTGCGTGACGCGCAGGGGCCGGCGAATTTCAGGGCGAGCGTGGACAGGGCAGCGCAACGGCTCGCGGCGATCGAGAAAAGCCCACAGGCGACGGACTTGCGCGCGACGCTCGCGCCGGTGAAGACCTCGCTCGGAATCTACAAATCCGCGTTCGAGACGACATCGGCCGCGATGCTTCAGGCCGACGAGATCTATCACAAGAATCTCGCGCCCCTCATCGTCGATAGTATCGCCAGGCTCAAGGCCGCGGAAGCGACGCTGAAGAAAGACTATCAGGAATCGCGTAACCATGCCGAAGCTGTGATCGCCGGCACGACGACCATTCAGGAGATCGCCGGCGGCCTCGCCATCCTGTTCGGCGGCATCGTCGCCTTCCTGATCGCCCGCAGCATCGTCGGGCCCCTCACCTCGATGACGCGCGCGATGGGGCGGCTGGCCGGCGGCAATCTCGATGTCGACATTCCCGGGAGCGGCAAGGCGGACGAGATCGGCGACATGGCCAAAGCGATCCAGGTATTCAAGGACAACATGATCGACACCGAGCGCATGCGCGCAGAGCAGGCCGAACTCGAGGCGCGGCAGGCCGAAAACCGCAAGAAAGACATGGTCAGGCTTGCCGACCAGTTCGAGCGGGCCGTCGGCGAGATCGTCAACACAGTGTCATCGGCGTCGAACGAGCTGGAAGCGTCCGCCGGCACGCTGACCACGACCGCCTCGCGCGCCCAGGATCTGTCGACTGAAGTGGCGTCCGCATCGCAGGAAGCCACCGCCAACGTGCAGGCGGTCGCCTCCGCCACCGAGGAGCTGTCCTCGTCGGTCAGCGAGATCGCCCGCCAGGTGCAGGAATCCGCCCGCATCGCGGGTGAGGCCGTGGGTCAGGCGAGCAGGACCAATGACCGTGTCGGCGAGCTCTCCAAGGCGGCCGCTCGGATCGGCGATGTCGTCGAGCTGATCAGCACGATCGCCGGGCAAACCAATCTCCTCGCACTCAACGCCACCATAGAGGCTGCGCGCGCGGGCGAGGCCGGCCGCGGCTTTGCCGTCGTCGCGTCCGAGGTCAAGGCGCTCGCGGAGCAGACGGCGAGGGCGACCGGCGAGATCGGCCAGCAGATTGCCAACATCCAGGGCGCTACCGAGCAATCGGTCGGCGCCATCAGGGAGATCAGCGGCACCATCGAGCGGCTGTCGGAGATTTCCTCGGCGGTCGCCGCCGCCGTGGAAGAGCAGGGCGCCGCCACGCAGGAAATCTCCCGCAACGTGCAGCAGGCCGCGCACGGGACCCAGCGCGTCTCGACCAATATCGGCGACGTGCAGCGCGGGGCGTCCGAGACCGGTTCGGCCTCATCGCAGGTGCTCTCGGCGGCGCGCTCGCTATCGGCGGACAGCAACCGCTTGAAGGTCGAGGTCGCCAGGTTCCTGAACTCGGTCCACGCCGCCTGAGTCGCAAAAGCACGAGGCCACGCGCATGCGCGTGGCCTCATGGACCGGCGCGGCGCGATCAGGCCACTTTCGCCGTCATGTGCTTGAACATGTTGGCGCGGGCCTCGTCGTCCATCTCGGCCTTGAAGGTGAACTTGTCCTTCAACGCGATGGCACGCGCAGCCGCGGGGCGCGCTGAGATCTCGTCCACCAGCCGCTTCACATTCGGGTATCGCGCAAAGGCGTCGTCGCCAAGCTTGAACGGCACCATCCGCGCCCAGCCCCACAGCGCCATGTCGACGATCGAATAGTCGTCGCCGGCCATGTAGCGACGGTCTTTGAGGTGAGCGTCGACAACCCTGTAGTGGCGATCGGTCTCATACTGGTAGCGGTTGTGGGCGTAGTCGTGGTTCTGGTCCTTCGGCGCAAAATGCTTGAAGTGCACGGCCTGGCCCGAATAGGGGCCGACACCGGTTGCCACGAACATCAGCCAGGACAGGAGTTCGGCGCGATTGGCGGGCAGGAATTTGCCGGTCTTCTCGGCGAGATAGAGCAGGATGGCGTTGCTGTCGAAAACGATGGTGCCGCCGTCGTCGATCGCCGGCACCTTGGCATTCGGATTGATCTTGAGAAATTCCGGCGTGAATTGCTCGCCCTTGCGGGTGTCGATCGCGATGGGCTCGAACGGCAGTCCGGCCTCCTCGAGGAACAGCGCGACCTTGGTCGGGTTCGGCGATCCGTTGAAGTAGAATTTGAGCATCGATCATCTCCCCAGGGGTTCGTTGCCGAGAGCGGCGCCGCATCATTGCCGCGAGGCCGCTTTGTCTGACCCGAACCATGCGGATGCGCAACCGGCGAGTTTGCCGGGCGGTATCTGCGCGCGGCGCAGATCAGCCGGCGCAGACCAGCCCGATCGCCGCCGTAATGACCATCGCCGCGCCGACCGCTTCCAGGCGCAGCCCGAGCTTGGTCGCGAGATGCATGTCGGAGGCCCGCGCCTTGCGCTCCGATCCGCGCGCGTAGCCGTGCACGATGACATCGTGGTTGAAGTTGTCGTGGGCCTCGTTGCTGCTGGCAAGCCCGACGCAGACCACGAGCACTCCGAACAAGGCGAGGCCGAAAAATCCCAACAGTGCGATCAGGAACATCGGAAACATGCCGAGCAGGAAGATCGGCAGCAGCGGCACCAGCAGCAATGTCTCGGACTGTCGTCGCATGGGATCCGGACCAGGACGGGGTGCGATGTGCTGATCCTAGTCCTGACAGCGGGCGCGTTCAACTACGCTCGTCATGCCGAGGGGCGCGAAGCGCGGGCCGGGAATCCATCGTACAACGGGGGCACGGGGGCCAATGGATTCCGGGTTCGCGCCAAGAGGCGCGCCCCGGAATGACCATCGAGAGGGGAAACTACTCCGCCGCCATGCCGGCGCGGATCTCGGCGCGGAGCTCGTCGATCAGCTTGAGGCCCTTCTTGGTCTCGACGTGCCAGAAAGTCCAGCCGTTGCACGCGGCCGAGCCTTGCGCCACGGCGCCGATGCGGTGGATCGAGCCGACCTTGTCCCCTAACATGATGGCGCCGTCGGCGCGCACGAGAGCGCCGAGCTTCTTCTTGGCGTCGAACAGCTTCGTGCCGGGCATGATCATGCCGCGCTCGATCAGCTCGGAGAACGCCACCCGCGGCGCTTCGCGCGCGGTCATGAACGGGGCCAGGCTCTCTTCCGGCAGCGGCTCGACGGCCGCGATGCGGGCTTCGGCCGCCTTCGCATAGGTCTTGTCGCGTTCGAACCCGATATAGGAGCGGCCGAGACGTTTTGCGACCGCGCCGGTGGTGCCGGTGCCGTTGAAGGGATCGATCACGAGATCGCCGGGCCTGGAGGAGGACAGCAGCACACGCGCGAGCAGGCCTTCCGGCTTCTGCGTCGGATGAACTTTCTTGCCGTCGGCGCCCTTGAGGCGCTCCTCGCCGGTGCAGAGCGGAATCAGCCAGTCGGAACGCGCCTGCACGTCCTCGTTCGCAGCTTTCAGGGCCTCGTAGTTGAACGTGTAGCCCTTGGCCTTCTCGTCGCGCGCGGCCCAGATCATGGTCTCGTGCGCGTTGGTGAAACGGCGGCCGCGGAAATTCGGCATCGGGTTGGTCTTGCGCCAGACGATGTCGTTGAGGAGCCAGAAGCCGAGATCCTGCATGATGGCGCCGACGCGGAAGATGTTGTGGTAGGAGCCGATCACCCAGATTGTCGCCGACGGCTTCATCGCGCGGCGGGCGGCAAGCAGCCAGGCGCGGGTGAAATCGTCATAGGCGGAGAACGAATCGAACTTGTCCCAGTCGTCGTCGACGGCATCGACATGGGATTCGTCAGGGCGCTTGAGATCGCCCTTAAGTTGAAGATTGTAGGGCGGATCGGCAAACACGAGGTCGACCGAACCGGCCTGAAGCTTCGACATCTCGGCGACGCAATCACCGAGGATGATACGATGCGAAGGGGACTCAAAATTTGTGCGGGGCGCCCTTGCAGACGCCCCGCGACGCGACTCTACCATGACTCAAGAACTCTGACTCAGGCGACGCTGTCGGCGACGCGGGACCAAACAACCGACTGACCGTTACATTGAAGCGGCAAAGTAAAAATCGACTTAACCCGCCGCTTTCGTGAGCAGCCTCCGCATCGCCAATTGTGTGCGGGACGTCGCGCGCATTCCCCCTGTTTTACAGTGCAATTCGCGCTTCTTCGCGTCGCGGAAGCAGTCGAGGCTCCAGGAAGGCGCCAAATTTCTCTCGGAAAAAGTTGCTCGAGCCTCGGAAAAAATTGCTGGCATCGGCATGGTGTCGCACTAGGCAATTTTTGCCGGCCACGATATTGATAAAAGCAACGGAAATTTTACGTGTGTGGCGCGTTGAGCTTCAGTGGTCATGCGCGCCGCCGAACTCGAATCAGGGACCCCCAGGGGAAAAGCCGCCATGCGTTACGACGACTTCCGCCGCAGCGACGACATCGAGGATCGTCGCGACGAGGGTGGTGGGTTTGGCGGCGGAGGAGGCGGGTTCGGGCTGCCGATGGGCGGCGGCGGGCTCGGTATCGGTACCATCATCATCCTCGGCTTGGTCGGCTATGCCTTCGGCATCGACCCGCGCATCCTGATCGGCGGCGCCGAGATCCTCACCGGCGGCGGCCATGCACCGACCTACCAGACCGACCGCCAGGCGTCCTCCGGCAAGCGCGGCGCGCCGACCGATGAGATGGGCAGCATGATCTCCGGCATCCTCGGCGAGATCGACGATCGCTGGAGCGAGATCTTCCAGGCCTCCGGCCAGTCCTACACCGGCCCGAAGATCGTGCTGTTCCGCAATGCCACCAATGGCGGCCGCTGCGGCATGGCGCAATCGGCGATGGGGCCGTTCTATTGCCCGCCGGATCGCACCATCTTCCTCGACACCGGCTTCTTCCGCGAGGTCGAGACGCGCTTCCGCGGCTGCTCCGGCAAGTCCGCCTGTAACTTCACCACCGCCTACATCATCGCGCACGAGGCCGGCCATCACATCCAGAACCTGCTCGGCATCATCCCGCGCGTGACGCGGCTGCAGCAGCAGGCCGGCAGCAAGGCCGAGGCGAATGCGCTTCAGGTGAAGGTGGAATTGCAGGCCGACTGCCTGTCCGGCGTCTGGGTCAACCGCGAGGCCAAGAAGCGTCCGAACTTCCTCGAGCCCGGCGACATCGACGCCGCGCTGACCACGGCAAGCGCGATCGGCGACGATACGCTGCAGCGCCAGGCGACGGGCCGCGTCGTGCCAGATTCCTTCACCCACGGCTCGGCGGCGCAACGCAAGCAATGGTTCATGACCGGCTACCAGCAGGGCACGGTGCAGGCCTGCAACACGTTCGGTGCCGGCGCGTTGTAAGCCGTCATTCCGGGGCGCGCGTAGCGCGAACCCGGAATCCAGAAGTTGCGGCGCGAGGTTCCGGGTTCTCGCTCCGCGAGCCCCGGAACGACGAGCGAGAGTGAAGAATGGCCTCCATCGACGAAACAAAACAGTTCATCCCGCTCAACATCGCGGTGCTCACCGTGTCCGACACGCGCGCCCTCGCCGACGACAAGTCGGGCCAGACGCTCGCCGAGCGCCTTACCGCCGCCGGCCATCAGCTCGCCGCGCGCGAGATCGTCACCGACGACATCGAGGCGATCCGCAGCGTGGTCCGCGGCTGGATTGCGGATGCCGGCATAGACGTCGTCATCACCACCGGCGGCACCGGATTCACCGGGCGCGACGTCACGCCGGAGGCGATCGAGCCGTTGTTCGAGAAGCGCATGGACGGCTTCTCGATCGCATTCCACATGCTGAGCCATGCCAAGATCGGTGCGTCGACGATCCAGAGCCGCGCTACTGCGGGCGTTGCGGGGGCGACCTACATCTTCTGCCTGCCCGGCTCCCCCGGCGCCTGCCGAGACGGCTGGGACGGCATCCTTGCCGCGCAGCTCGACTACCGCACGCGTCCCTGCAATTTCGTTGAGATCATGCCGCGGTTGGACGAGCACTTGCGCCGGCCGAAAGCGCAGGGAGCGACGGTGTAGCCATACTTTCTTCCCTTCTCCCCTTGTGGGAGAAGGTGGCGCGAAGCGCCGGATGAGGGGTATCTTTCCGCACGGCGTGCCCAGAGAGATACCCTCACCCAAGCGAGCCCGTGTCTGACAGTTGACATGCCCTCTCCCGCAAGGGGCGAGGGCATCATTTATGCGCACCTCGCTTGCTGCAAGAGCGTTATAGATCCAGCTCCCACGTCTCGCCGACCAGATCGGCACCGAAGCTGTGGTGCTTCTCTTCCTTCACGAGCTTGAAGCCTGCACTTTGATAGATGCTCCGCGCGGCCACGAGGATGCTCTGCGTCCACAGTGTCATCTTGCTATAGCCCCTCTCGCGCGCGCCTTGGATGCATTGTTCGACCAGCGCGCGGCCGACGCCGAGCCCTCGCGCCTTCTTCTCCACCTGCAACAGGCGCAGCTTGGCGATCTCATCGGTGGCCTTGACCAGAAAGATTGAGCCGACCGGCTCGCCACCCACCTCCGCGATCCAGCAGTGCTCGCGCGCGGCGTCGTAGTTCTTGATGAACTCTGCGCAGATCTCGGCGACCAGCGCCTCGTAGCTGATGTCCCAATTATAGTCCGCGGCATAGGCGGCGGCCTGCCGGGAGATGACCCAGCCCATGTCACCGACGCGATGGCTGCGCAGCATGAAAGGCGCGGGCTGGCTTCGACGTTGCTCCAGCACGGCCTCAATGGTCGCCATGGCCTGCGTAAGACGCGCTGCATCGCTGGCCGAAACCTGAGCCAGCATTGCGGCGACCTCATTTTGCGAGCTCAGGTTCAGCTTGGCGAAGGCCTGGCGCCCTTTGGCGGTGAGGCTGAGCTGGTATTGCCTGCGATCTGCGGGCAGGGGCTTTCGCGTGATCAGCCCCTTTTCGTCGAAGCTTTGTATGATGCGGCTGAGATAGCCGGGATCGAGACCAAGCTCGTTTCCGATCTCTTTGGCCGCCAGGTCGTCGCGATGCGCGAGTTCATAGAGTACCCGGGCCTCGCTGAGCGAAAATGGGCTTTTTCCAAGGTGCTGGTCGAGCACACCAAGCTTGCGGGTATAGAAGCGGTTGAAGGCGCGGACCGCTGCAATGTGGTCGTCGGTAGCGGCAATTGACATGGGTCACCTCGATACTTGCCATTGTCAAACAATTGTTTGACTTTGACAAGTATCGGGTGGCTTCAGCCGACCATGACGATCCGGCTGCGCAGCATGGTCCGGGACGAGCGGCCGAGCCGCCGGAGTAGCCGTGCCTCGGAACGGCGGGCCTGCGGCGAGTAGCCGCCGATCCGGTCGTAGTGATCACGTGCGATCAAAAGCCCCTGATCGCCGAGCGGCCCGACGAGCTTGCGCGCCACGGCGCGGAAAATGTCGCGGAGCCCGGTATCGGCGTAGGGCGAGCGCGCATAGCGAAACACCGCCGCGCGATCGCGGCCGCTGCTCGAGACGGCCTGGATGAACTGGGTGGTCTCCTCGATCCAGCCGGTTTCCAGCACCGCGCCGGCGGGGAGGAACATCAGCCATGGCGACCGGGCCTGGAGGGCGCCGGCGGCGCGCGCGGCGCCTTGCGAAGATCCCTCGAAGCCGATGAAGCGGCAACCTGCGACATCGGCGACGCGCTCGATGACACCGTTGCCGGTGCCATCGACCAGGAGCACTTCCCGGATGACGCCGGCCGCGGCGCCGGGGACGAGCGCGGCCAGCGTTGCGACTGCCGTCTGCTCGACGCCTTCGGTCGGAATGATGACGCTCAGCATGATTGAAGCTTTAATATCTGCACTTCGGAAGAAGCGTAGCTGTTCATGATGTTGTCATAAACACGTGGCGTTGCCGAGTGCAACTTTTCGGCGGGTTTCGGCATGCAATGGTAAACCCGCCACCGCCCAAATGTGTCGCGTGCGGGATGGTATTATTGTTGAATGTTTCGGCACAAGCTCATCCGGGCCGTATTAACCCGGAGCGATATTGCGCCGCGCAGGGCAGTTCGCAATCGTCCAGTTGAGGATCGGCTGCAACCAGCCGCCGAACGGGAAAGATGTGCGACTTGGGTGCCGATTGGGTGCTGACGGAGGCTTCGCATGAACGCCGATCAACTCGCTGTCAACACGACGGCAGCAACGCCGAAGCAGGACGCCGCGCCGACCCTGCGGGTTCGCGCCCTGATGCTGGGCGACCGCATCAATGCCTCCGGCCTCGAGATCGGCACACTGGTGTCCTCGACGCCGGCCGCCTTTCGCGTCCATGCCGGGCTTGTCGTGATCTTCCGCTATGGCGTCGTGGTGCTGATCGGACTTCTGCCCTCCGAGGAGAAGGTGCTGATCGACAGCCTGAAGCCGCGGGTGATCGGCGAGTTCAGTCCGTATGAGGAAGAGACCGCGCAGGCGCAGCTCTGCAAGGACGAAAATGCCGAGGCGATCCAGCCCGGCGGACCGATTTGCCTCGCCAAATTTTCCGACGACCGGCTACTCCTGATCGCGGATGCGCTCGCCAAGAGCACGTCGCTGGCCCGCGACGAGCGGCGCGTCGCCGCGGTCTTCGACGTGATCGAGCCGTTTGCGCGGGAGCTCGCCGAGCGCGGCCGTACACCGCGCCGGCGCAAAGGTATATTGCGGCTGATCGGCAACGCGCTTCTCGTCCAGCAGCGTGTCGCGGGCCGTGTTGCCGTCGCCGAAAAACCCGACGTGCTCTGGGAGAAGCCCGAGCTCGACCGGCTCTATGCCCGTCTTGAGGACGAGTATGAGCTGAAGGAGCGCCTCGACACACTCGAGCGCAAGCTCACGGCGGTGTCGGAGACCGCCAACGCGCTGACCGACATCATCGACACCCAGCGCTCGCTCCGCCTCGAAATTGCGGTGGTGGTGCTGATCGTGATCGAGGTCGCGATCGGGTGCTTCCAGATCTGGTCGGGGACGCATTAGAAATGAGAGCGAGATGCGCGTGACTGCGCCCTCTCATCTTGTGAGAGAGGGCAGCGCCGCTGGTCGGCACAGCTCACTTGCAAGCTCACTTGCAAACTCACTTGGGTGAGGGGTTCTCCCCACGCTCGCCGGTGCGTTGTGATGCGCTGCTTTACCGCATTCTTCGTCATTGCGAGCGAAGCGAAGCAATCCAGTGTCCCGCCGAAGAGCCAGTCTGGATTGCTTCGCTTCGCTCGCAACGACGGATTGACGGTCATCAAGGGCTAATCCGATGCGCCCTCTATTATCTGCAGCGCCGCCGCACAATGCCGCGCGATCGTGAGTTCCTCATTCGTTGGAATGATGAACACCTCAATAGCGCTATCGCCCCGGCTGATGCGCTCGCGCGCGGCATCATTCGCACCGGCATCGATCCGCATGCCGAGCCAGGCGAGGCGTTCACCAATTGCGAACCGGATTTCCTTCGCATGCTCGCCGATGCCGCCGGTGAAGATCAGGCAGTCCAACCCTCCAAGCGTAGTCGCCAGCATGACGATCTGCTGCGTCGCGCGGAGCACGAAGAGATCGACCGCCTCCCGCGCCGCGGCCTCGCTGCTCGCGAGCAGCGTGCGCATGTCCGCGGAGATGCCGGAGACGCCGAGCAGGCCTGACTCATGATAGAGCAAATGCTGAAGGTCGTCGGCCGGCATGTTCTCGTGCTGTTGCAGATAGAGCAGCACGCCGGGATCGATCGTGCCGCAGCGCGTGCCCATCACGAGGCCGTCGAGCGGCGTCAGCCCCATCGTGGTGTCGATGCTGCGGCCCTCGTGCAGCGCGCACAGGCTCGCGCCATTGCCGAGATGGGCGATGACGGTGCGCTTTGCGATGAGCTGCGGCGCGATTGCCGCGAGGCGGCCCGCGACATATTCGAAGGAGAGGCCGTGAAACCCGTAGCGCCGCACGCCGCGCTCCTCATAGCGCCTCGGAATGGCGAAGCGGCGCGCGGGCGGCGACAGGCTGTGGTGGAAGGCGGTATCGAAACAGGCGATCTGCGTCAGACCGGGGCGGGTCGCCTGGATGATGCGGATCGGCTCCAGGCAACGCGGCTGGTGCAGCGGGGCCAGCGGGGTCAGCGCCTCCAGCTTGGCATAGACGTCGTCCGTCAGCGCGACGGGTCCGGAGTAGTCCGGCCCGCCGTGGACGATGCGGTGGCCGATGGCGCGCAGGCGATGCTCGCCGAAATGCTGGTCTACGAAGGTCAGCACGTCGGCGAACAGATGACCGCTGTCCGTATCCGACGCGTCCCTTCGCGTCTCGAACAGCTTCTCGCCCGCCGGGCGCTTCACCACGAGGCGGGGCGTTGCTTCGTGCTCGCCGAGCAAGCCGTTGCAGAGCAGGCCGGGGCCGGACGCCGCCAACTCGAACAGCCCGAACTTGATGCTCGACGATCCGGAGTTGAGCACAAGGACAGTGTCCGACATGGCTTCAGTCGCCGGCTTCGGCTGGCGTGTTGCCGCCGGCGCTGTTCGGCCAGACCCACTCGCGGACCTCAGGCATGTCCTCGCCATGCTCGCGGACGTAGCGGGAATGTTCGATCAGCTTGTCGCGGAACTGTTGCTTGACCTGCGCAGCCCTGGTCGCAAGCCCCGGCACGCGCTCGATCGCCTCGATCGCGAGATGGTAGCGGTCGAGCCCGTTGAGCACGACCATGTCGAACGGCGTCGTCGTGGTGCCTTCCTCGGCAAATCCGCGCACATGCATGCCGGTATGATTGGTGCGGTTATAAGTCAGCCGGTGAATGAGATAAGGATAGCCGTGATAGGCGAAGATCACCGGCTTGTCCGATGTGAACAGGCTGTCGAAGTCGCGGTCGGAGAGGCCGTGCGGATGCTGCGCCCGAGGTTGCAGCGTCATGAGGTCGACGACGTTGACGACGCGGATCTTCAATTCGGGCAGCGCCTTGCGCAGCAGGTCGACGGCGGCGAGCGTCTCCAGTGTCGGCACGTCGCCGGCGCAGGCCATCACGACGTCGGGCTCTGCGTTTGCCTCCTCCGTGCCCGCCCAGGTCCAGATGCCGATGCCGGCGTCGCAATGCGTAGCCGCCTCCTGCATCGACAGCCATTGCGGCGCCGGCTGCTTGCCCGCGACGATGACGTTGATGCGGTTGTAGGTGCGCAGGCAATGATCGACGATCCACAACAGCGTGTTGGTATCAGGCGGGAAATAGATGCGGACGATGTCAGCCTTCTTGTTGGCGACGAGATCGACGAAACCAGGATCCTGATGGCTGAAGCCGTTGTGGTCCTGGCGCCAGACATGCGAGGTCAAGAGATAGTTGAGCGAGGCGATCGGGCGGCGCCATGGCAGATCGCGCGTCACCTTCAGCCATTTGGCGTGCTGGTTGAACATGGAATCGACGATGTGGATGAAGGCCTCGTAGCAGGAGAAGAAGCCGTGCCTGCCGGTGAGCAGATAGCCTTCGAGCCAGCCTTGACAGAGATGCTCGCTCAGGACCTCCATGACGCGGCCGTCCTGCGCGAGATGCACGTCGTAAGATTCGGTTGGCTCCATCCAGACGCGTTCGGTTGCCTCGAACACCGCGTCTAACCGGTTTGATGCCGTCTCGTCCGGGCCCATGATGCGGAAATTGCGCGCCTCGGCGTTGAGGCGAACGACGTCGCGCAGGAATTTGCCGAGCTCGCGTGTGGCTTCCGCCACGACACCGCCGGGCTGCGGTACCTCGACAGCGAAGCTGCGGAAGTCCGGCAGCTTCAGCTCCTTCTTCAACAGTCCGCCATTGGCATGCGGATTGGTCCCCATTCGCCGCTGGCCTTCGGGCGCGAGCGCCTGAAGCTCGGGAATCAGCGCCCCGCTGGGGTCGAACAACTTGTCCGGCTCATAGCTGCGCATCCAGTCTTCGAGCACCTTCAGATGCGCCGGATTCTCGCGGCAACTCGCAACGGGCACCTGATGCGCGCGCCAAAAACCTTCGACCTTCTTGCCGTCAACCTCCTTCGGGCCGGTCCAGCCCTTGGGGCTGCGCAGCACGATCATCGGCCAGCGCGGTCGCTCGACGCTTTTGCGCCCATCGCGGGCGTGCTGCTGGATCGAGCGGATGCTGACGAGCGCGACGTCGAGCGCATCCGCCATGGCCTGGTGCATCAATTTGGGATCGTCGCCTTCGACGAACAGCGGCTCATGGCCGAGCCCGCGGAAGAGGTCGCGGATCTCTTCGTTGCGCATCCGCCCGAGCACGGTGGGGTTGGCGATCTTGTAGCCGTTGAGGTGCAGGATCGGCAGCACCGCGCCGTCATGGGCCGGGTTCAAGAACTTGTTCGAGTGCCACGACGCCGCCAGCGGGCCAGTTTCGGCCTCGCCGTCGCCGACGACGCAGGCGACGATGAGGTCGGGATTGTCGAATGCCGCGCCATAGGCGTGCACCAGCGCATAGCCGAGCTCGCCGCCCTCGTGGATCGAGCCCGGCGTTTCCGGCGCCGCGTGGCTCGGAATGCCGCCGGGGAAGGAGAACTGCCTGAACAGCTTGCGCAATCCCTCAGTATCGCGCGCGATGTCGGGATAGATCTCGCTGTAGCTGCCTTCCAGATAGGTGTTGGCAACCATGCCCGGGCCGCCATGGCCGGGACCGCAGACGTAGATCACGTTGAGGTCGAGCGCACGGATGACGCGGTTGAGGTGAGCATAGATGAAGTTCAGGCCGGGCGTCGTGCCCCAATGGCCGAGCAGGCGCGGCTTGATGTGCTCGGGCCGTAGCGGTTCGCGCAACAGCGGATTGTCGAGGAGATAGATTTGCCCGACCGAGAGATAGTTGGCGGCACGCCAGTAGCGATCGAGGAGATCGAGTTCGCTGCTCGCGGCGCGCAATTGTCGTTGATTTGTCATGTTCTTGCCGACCTTCACCCAGCGATCGTCATCAACATTGTTCCGGCGCGATTGATCCCTTCGCCATGAAACGGGATCGCCGCCCCGCCGGTGTTTCGTGAGGTCAAGGGCGCGCGCCCGAAGTTTGGGCAGCGCTACTGTGCATGGGGTTGTTTTCGCGTTTTTGCTCTTGTTCTTGATTTGTTCTGGGCGCGTGCTATGTTGGGTTCATGAGTCGAGCATCTTCTCGTGCCCTCAAGCACCCGCCGGTTACGGCGCCCTCCGAGCCGGCGGGTGCGCCTTCTGATTTTCCTGTCGATTTTCCCGAGCTTGGCGTCGCCATCGATCGCGCACGCAGGCGAGGGCGGGGCGCCCAGTCCAACGCCAGCGGCCGTTACGAGGCCGAGGCCCGCGTCGCCTTCGACGATGGCTGGCAGAGCCTGGAGGAACTGCCGCCGTTCAAGACCACGGTCGGGATCGACACCTCACGCAAGGTGATCACCCGCAACGATTCCCCCGACATCGGTTTCGACCGCTCGATCAACCCCTATCGCGGCTGCGAGCACGGCTGCGTCTATTGCTTCGCGCGGCCGACGCACGCCTATCTCGGCCTGTCTCCCGGGCTCGACTTCGAGTCCAAACTGTTTGCCAAGCCCGAGGCGGCGGCGCTGCTCGAGAAGGAACTCGCTGCCAGCGGCTACGAGCCGCGGATGATCGCGATCGGCACCAACACCGATCCCTATCAGCCGATCGAGCGCGAGCGAAAGATCATGCGAGGCATCCTAGAGGTGCTGGAGCGCGCCGGGCATCCCGTCGGCATCGTCACCAAATCGGTCCTGGTGGTGCGCGATATCGACATTCTCGCGCGGATGGCCAAGCGCAACCTCGCCAAGGTCGCGATCTCCGTCACCTCGCTCGATCCGAGGCTCGCGCGCACCATGGAGCCGCGGGCGGCGACGCCGCCGAAGCGACTGGAAGCGCTCAAGCAGCTCTCGGAGGCGGGCATTCCGACCACTGTGATGGTCGCGCCCGTGATCCCCGCGCTGAACGATTCCGAGATCGAGCGCATTCTTGATGCCGCAGCCCATGCCGGCGTCAAGGAAGCCTCCTACGTGCTGCTGCGGCTGCCGCTCGAGGTCCGCGATCTGTTTCGCGAATGGCTGATGGCGAACTATCCAGACCGCTACCGCCACGTCTTCACGCTGATCCGCGACATGCGCGGCGGCCGCGACTACGATGCGAAATGGGGCGAGCGGATGAAGGGGACCGGCCCGATGGCCTGGACCATCGGCCGTCGCTTCGAGATCGCCTGCGACAGGCTCGGCCTCAACAAGCGGCGCTCCAAGCTGACCACCGATCACTTCGCGCGGCCGAAGCGGAACGGCGATCAGCTCAGCCTGTTCTGATCGCGAAGTGGACGAGGCGTAACATGAGTGAGGAAACCACCGTGCCGGTGCCGCGGCTGACCGTAGTCACGCTCGGTGTCAGCAACATCCGCGCCAGCATTGCCTTTTACGAGGCGCTCGGTTTCTCGCGCCTGCTCAAGGCGACCGGTGAGGCGGTCGCATTCTACGACACCGGTGGTCCGGTGCTCGCCTTGTATCCCTGGGATCAGCTCGCCGCCGACGCCGGGTTGCCGGACAATCCAAGACCGCCGGCATTTCGCGGGATGACGCTCGCCTGGAACTGCCGGACGCGCGAGGAGGTCGATACGGTGCTGGCTTTCGCTGTCGACAAGGGTGCAGCGCTGCTGAAAGCGGCGCACGAGACTGATTACGGCGGCTATTCCGGCTATTTCACCGATCCCGATGGCCATCCTTGGGAGGTCGTGGTCGCACCCGGGATCGAGGTGGGCGAGGACCGACGGGTGCATTTGGCGGAATAGGGCGGCTCACCTGAATAACGGGAATTGTCTCGGGTTCCAGGTTGCGCTGGCGAAGCCGCTTGCGCACGATCCCCACCATGATTCGGGACAAGTCCGCCAAGAAGCTGGCCAAAGACACGCCAAAAAAAGACGGTGCGAAGAAGGCTGCGCCTGCCAACACGTTGGAAGGCAAGCCGCCGCAAGCCAAGTCGTCGGAAACTAAGGCGTCGGAGGTTCAGGCTTTAACCGGCAAAAGCGCCGGCCGGAAAGGCATCATTGCCGTGGCCCCGCCGAGCTTCCGTCGTGAGCGCGCGCTGATCAAGCGCGGCGTCTGGCCGGTCGCAGGCTGCGACGAGGCCGGTCGCGGACCGCTCGCCGGCCCCGTGGTGGCGGCGGCCGTGATCCTCGATCCCGACCGCATTCCCCGTGGCATCGATGATTCCAAGCGCCTGACCGCCGAAGAGCGCGAAAAACTGTTCGACAAGATCTGCGCCACCGCGCAGGTCTCGGTCGCCGTGGCTTCGCCCGCGCGGATCGACCGCGACAACATCCTGCGTGCTTCGCTATGGGCGCTGAAGCGCGCGGTGGTGGCGCTGCCCGAGGCGCCGCGCCACGTCTTCGTCGACGGCCGCGACCGGCTCGATACGGAATGCGACTGCGAGGCCGTGATCGGCGGTGACGGCATCGTGCTGTCAATCGCGGCCGCCTCCATCGTTGCCAAGGTGACGCGGGACCGGCTGATGTGCGCGCTGGCGCAGGACTGCCCCGGCTACGGCTTCGAGCAGCACAAGGGCTACGCTGTCCCCGAGCATCTCGACGCCCTGGATCGCCTCGGCCCCTCCATCCACCACCGCAGCTTCTTCGCCCCCGTCGCCGCCGCCCGCGCCAAGCACATGCCCTGGACCGTCGAGCCGGCGCAGGATCTGTTCTCTGTCGCGGAGGTCGAGGTGCAGGTGGAAGCCCAAATCGAGATCGACGCGTCTGCGAATCTCTAGGTGTTTCCTCCGCAGCCTCCCCCATCCGTCAAGCCCGGCATGACGACTTGCGGCGGTTGCCACGACGCGCAGCGCCCTTTATCAAAACAGGTGTGAGCGAACAGGGCCGGCTGGACGGGTTGGCTGCATCTTTCGGACGTTGCATGCGGTTTACCTCGCTGGTCATCGAGCTCATTCGCGCCCGGCCGCGGCTGATCGTGTGGATCGCCGTGCTGCTCCAGGCGGCGATGTGGCTGTTCGTGGCGCTGGTGTTCTACCGCAGCCCGCCCGGCAGTCTGGCGACGCTGCTGGCCTTCGGCCGCGAGTACCAGGTCGGCACCGATCTCGGCCCGCCGCTGCCTGTCTGGCTCGCCGACATGGCCTATCGCGCCGCCGGCGGTCACATGTTCGGCGTGTATGTCCTCGCTGAGCTCTGCGAGATCGCGACCTTCATCGCGCTCTTTCATCTGTCTCGTGCCGTCGTCGGCTCACAGCAGGCGGTGCTCGCCGTGCTGCTGACCATGACCGTGCTAGCCTTCTCCTCGTCCGCGCTCGACTTCGGACCCTTGGTGCTGGCACGGCCGCTCTGGGCGCTGCTGCTGCTGCACTCCTGGCAGATCATCGGCCAGCGCCGCGGCAATGCCTGGTTCGTCTGGTCGATCGAGGCCGGCCTGTTGTTGCTCACGACGCCCGCCGCGATCTTCCTCCTCCTCCTGATCGTCGTCTTCGCGATCTCGACGGCGGGAGGCCGCAGGACGCTGCGCGGGCTCGATCCGCTATTCGCGCTGATCGTCGTCGCCGTGCTGGCGCTGCCCTATGCGATTTGGCTGATGCGCGCCGAGACATTGACGATGCCGGTCTTGCCGCAAGTTTCGGAGCTCAACGCCCGCGTCCTGCACGCAGCCTGGCTGCTCGGCGGGCTCGCGCTTGGGGCGGCGGCGATTCCGGCGCTGACCTTCCTGAATACCGGGATGTTCGCCGGCAAGGGCGAGGAGCCGCCGATCATCTATCGCCCGCCGGTCGAGCCGCTCGCGAGCAACTTCGTCTATTTCTTCGCGCTGGCGCCGCCACTCGGCGCGGTGCTGATCTCCGGCCTGCTCGGGCTCGAATCCGTCGTCGGCGGCGCCGCCGTCATGCTGGTCATGTCCGGGCTTGCCGTGGTGGCCGCCGCAGGGGATCTCATCGCGATGCGCCGCGCGCGGATGCTGCGCATGGTCTGGGCCGCCGCAATCATCGCGCCCGCCATCGGCGTCGTGCTCGCCGTCCTGATCACGCCTTGGACCGGCACCGGCGAGATCGCGACCTCGATGCCGGCGCGCGCGATCTCGGATTTCTTCGACGAGAGCTTCGCCCGCCGCACCAATCATCGCCTGCGCGCGGTCGCCGGCGAGACCCAGCTTGCGAGCCTGATCGCGCTGCATTCCGGCCGGCCGCATCTCTTCATCGATGCCGATCCTGCGCGCACGCCGTGGATGAATCAGGCCAAGTTCAGCGAGACCGGCGGCGTCGTGGTCTGGCGCGCCTCCGACACCGCCGGCACCCCGCCGCCGGAGATCCTCAAACGATTTCCCAACATCGTCCCGGAAGTCCCGCGCGCCTTCGAATGGCTGGTAACCGGCCGCCAGCAGCTTTTGCGCATCGGCTGGGCCATCGTGCGGCCGAAGGGGACGTAGCGCTCTCTCCGTTGCAATGACGAAGGAGAGTGTCCCGTCCCTCACGACCCCGCCAGCACCTTCGCAACCGCGCGCAGATCCTGCCAAGCCAGCCGCTTGTAGGACGGCGAGCGCAGCAGGTACGCCGGGTGAAATGTCGGCAGCGCGCGGATGGTGCGCTGGCCGGTGTCGTAGTCGAACCAGCGGCCGCGGGTGCGCATGATGCCTTCGCGCGTTCCGAGCAGCGTCTGCGTCGAGGGATTGCCGAGCGTCACCAGCACATCCGGATTGACCAGTTCGATCTGACGCTGGATGAAGGGCAGGCAGATCTGCGTCTCCTGCGGCGTCGGCGTCCGATTGCCGGGCGGCCGCCAGGGAATGACGTTGGCGATATAGGCGGTGGTGCGGTTGAGCCCGATCGCGCCGATCATGAGATCGAGCAGCTTGCCGCTGCGCCCGACGAAGGGCAGTCCCTCGATGTCCTCGTCGCGCCCGGGCGCCTCACCGACGAACATGATGCGCGCCTTAGGATTGCCGTCGGCGAACACCAGCCGCGTCGCGGTGTGCTTCAGCGCGCAGCCCTCGAAGCTCTGCATCAGTTCGCGCAGTGCATCCAGCGTCGGCGCCGTGCGCGCGGCCTCGCGTGCCGAAGCAATCGCGACGTCGGGGGCAAGGGCTGCCTCGCCGCGCATTAGCGTCGGCGCGGCGACCGGCCGCGATGGCTCGACCGGCGGTGCCACGGGCGGAGCCGGTGGCGGGGCTTCTAATTCCGCCAGGCGGTCGATCGGTTCCTCGGCGAGCGCGCAGTCGACACCGGCCTCCAGATAGAAGGCGAGAAGCTCGCGGATGGTGGGTGCGGGTTCGGGGATCATGGGAAAGTCTGACTTTTATATCAGCTTGGGCGGTCTTGCACCCCGGCGAAACGTATTTCCGAGGTTGTCCTACCCGGAAAAATCGGAAACAAGAGGGCGCAATCGACCAAGGACCGTCTCAAGGGCTGAGATCAGATGAGCACCGAAGAACTCCCTCCTCGCGAATCCATGGAATTCGACGTCGTCATCGTCGGCGCCGGCCCCTCGGGCCTGTCGGCTGCGATCCGGCTGAAGCAGCTCAACGCCGATCTCAACGTCGTCGTGGTGGAGAAGGGCTCCGAGGTCGGCGCGCACATTCTCTCCGGCGCCGTGATCGACCCGGCCGGGCTCGACAAGCTCGTTCCGGACTGGCGCGAGGATTCCGACTGCCCGCTGAAAACCCAGGTGAAGGACGACCGCTTCTACTGGATGACGGCCGGCGGCGCGATCAAGCTGCCGAACTTCATGATGCCGCCGCTGATGGACAATCATCATTGCTACATCGGCTCGCTCGGCAATGTCTGCCGCTGGCTGGCGCGCAAGGCCGAGGCGCTCGGCGTCGAAATCTATCCGGGCTTTGCGGCGGCCGAAGTGCTCTATGACGAGGAGGCCAAGGTTAAGGGCATCGCCACCGGCGACATGGGCATCGGCCGGGACGGCAAGCCGAAGGACTCCTTCACCCGCGGCATGGAATTGCTCGGCAAGTACACGCTGTTCGCCGAAGGCGCGCGCGGCAGCCTGACCAAGCAGCTCATCAACAAATTCGCACTCGACGCCAAGGCCGAACCGCCCAAGTTCGGCATCGGGCTCAAGGAGGTCTGGCAGATCGATCCCGCCAAGCACCAGAAGGGCTTGATCCAGCATTCCTTCGGCTGGCCGCTCGATATGAAGACCGGCGGTGGCTCATTCCTCTATCATTACGACGACAATCTCGTCGCCGTCGGCTTCGTCGTACATTTGAATTACGACGATCCCTATCTGTCCCCATTCGACGAATTCCAGCGCTTCAAGACCCATCCCTCGATCCGCGGCACTTTCGAAGGCGCCAAGCGGCTCGCTTACGGGGCGCGCGCCATCACCGAGGGCGGCTACCAGTCGGTGCCGAAGCTGAGCTTCCCCGGCGGCGCGCTGATCGGCTGCGCGGCCGGTTTCGTCAACGTGCCGCGCATCAAGGGTGTGCACAATGCGATGGGCACCGGCATGCTCGCCGCCGAGCACGTCGCTGCGGCGATCGCCGCCGAGCGCGCCAATGACGAGCTCGTGGAATACGAGAACGCCTGGCGTTCCTCGTCGGTCGGCAAGGATTTGTTCCTGGTCCGCAACGTCAAGCCGCTGTGGTCGAAGTTCGGCACCGTGCTCGGCGTCGCGCTGGGCGGCTTCGACATGTGGTGCAACACGCTGTTCGGGGCCTCGCTGTTCGGCACGCAATCGCATCTCAAGCATGACCGCGCCACGCTCGATCCGGCCAAGCAGCATGCACCGAAGAACTATCCGAAGCCGGATGGCAAGATCACCTTCGACAAGCTGTCCTCGGTGTTCTTGTCCAACACCAATCACGAGGAGGACCAGCCGGTCCATCTCAAGGTCGCTGACATGAACCTCCAGAAGACCTCGGAGCACGACGTGTTCGCCGGTCCCTCGAGCCGCTATTGCCCGGCCGGCGTCTATGAGTGGATTGAGGAGGGGTCTGGCCCGCGTTTCCAGATCAATGCCCAGAATTGCGTCCACTGCAAAACCTGCGACGTGAAGGACCCCAACGGCAACATTACCTGGGTTCCCCCGGAAGGCGGTGGCGGCCCGAATTACGAGGCAATGTAAGCCGGGATCACGTATCCAGGCCCGATGTGGCCGGGGTTACGCCACCCCGGCAATGTGACGCACGTTCGCGTGAGACCGGGGGCCGCCGGAGCGGCTGGCGGCCACGATAAGGCCATAGTAGCGGCGTCTTGGGGCGCTGTTGGCGGATTCACTTGGCCGCGTTGGGACGTGCGGCGGGGATCGCCGGTCCGAATCCTTGCGGCGAGGCGCCAAAAGCGGCATTGTCTGGCCTGACGGTTCCGGGTCCCGATGCCACCGGCCGCGTTCGCATGCGATACGGCCTCTGCTGCAAACCCAGGCACTACCAACTCAAGGCGAGCCCTGATGTTTTCAAATCGTTTCAACCGCTGGACTGCTGCCGCCATCGCCTTCATGGGCACCGCGATCATGGCGGTCCCCGGCGCGGTCCTGGCGCAGACGCCGGATCACCCGGAGAACACGGCGGCGCAGTTTCCGACCCGGAACGATCTGAAGTCGCTCACCGGCGCCGGCAGCTATCTCGCCGCCCGCCACGCCAGCGTCGAGCGCGACGCGACCTCGGCCGCGGCGTTCTACCGCTCGGCCCTGCGCACCGATCCGAAGAACAACGAACTGCTCGACCGTGCCTTCATCTCCTCGGTCGCCGACGGCGACATCGACGAGGCGGTCAAACTCGCCGAGCGCATCCTCACCATCGACAAGACCAACCGCGTCGCGCGGCTCGTCGTCGGCGTTCACGATCTCAAGCTGAAGAAGTACGCGGCGGCGCAAACCAACATCAACCAGTCGATCCGAGGTCCGATCACTGATCTCGTCGCCACGCTGTTGTCGGGCTGGGCCGCCTATGGTGCGGGCGATGCCAAGGGCGGTGTCGCCACCATCGACAAGCTGGCCGGTCCGGAATGGTATCCGCTGTTCAAGGATCTGCACGCCGGCATGATCCTCGAGCTCTCCGGCAAGGAGAAGGACGCCGGCACCCGCTTCGAGCGCGCCTACAAGCTCGACGATTCCATGCTGCGCATCACCGAGGCCTATGCGCGCTGGCTGTCGCGCAACAAGGATTCCGCCGCGGCGACTACCGTCTACCAGGCTTTCGACAAGAAGCTCGCCCGTCATCCGCTGATCTTGGAAGGCCTGCGCGAGACCAAGGCGGGCAAGAAGATGCCGCCGCTCGTCGATTCCGCGCAAGCCGGCGCCGCCGAAGCGCTCTACGGCATCGGCGCCACGCTGACCCGCCGCGGCGGCGAGGATCTGGCGCTGGTCTATCTCCAGCTCTCGCTCTACCTCCAGCCCAGCCATCCGCTGGCGCTGCTCTCGCTCGCCGACCTCTATGAATCGGTGAAGCGGCCGCAGATGGCGATCAAGGTCTATGAGCGCGTGCCCTCGTCCTCGCCGCTCAAGCGCAACGCGCAGATCCAGCTCGCCATCGACCTTGATTCCGCCGACCGCACCGACGAGGCGATCAAGATCCTCAAGGGCGTCACGTCGGAGGATTCCAAGGACCTCGAAGCCATCATGGCGCTCGGCAATATCGAGCGTGGCCGCAAGCGGTTCGGCGACTGCGGCGCGACCTATTCGCAAGGGATCGAGGTGCTGCCGCCCGGCAACGACAAGGCCAACAGCGTCTGGTATTACTATCGCGGCATCTGCGAGGAGCGCTCCAAGCAGTGGGCCAAGGCCGAAGCCGACATGAAGAAGGCGCTAGAGCTCCAGCCCGACCAGCCGCACGTCCTCAACTATCTCGGCTATTCCTGGATTGACCAGGGCGTGAATCTCGACGAAGGCATGAAGATGATCAAGCGCGCCGTCGAGCAGCGTCCCGACGACGGCTATATCGTGGACTCCCTCGGCTGGGCCTATTACCGCATCGGCAATTACGAGGAGGCGGTGAAGAACCTCGAACGCGCGATCGATCTCAAGCCCGAGGATCCCACCATCAACGATCACCTCGGCGACGCCTACTGGCGCGTCGGCCGCACGCTGGAAGCAAAATTCCAGTGGTCGCATGCGCGCGATCTCAAGCCCGAGCCGGAAGAACTGCCGAAGATCGAGGCCAAGATCGCCAACGGTCTGCCGGACGACAATTCGAACTCTTCGGCGGCGCAGGCCGAGAAGAAGAAGGACGACGGCAAGGGCGGCTGAGCTGAGCGCGTGATCCGGAAATCGTGTAGCGCTTTTTCGGCAAGATCATGTGAAGGAAAGACGTAGGTTCTGGGGGCGTGTCGCCGATGTCGGCGTTGATTGAACTGGGGCGGGCGAAGGTCAATCTGAGCCTTCGCGTCGTCGGCCGTCGTGCCGACGGCTATCATGATCTCGAAAGCGTGGTTGCGTTTGCCGACTGCGCCGACCGGCTGACGCTGGAGCCCGGCGGCGAGTTGAAGCTCACAACCACCGGACCGCTGGCCACAGCCTGCGGCGATAACGCCGACAATCTCGTGCTCAAGGCCGCCAAGCTTCTGGCTGAGGCCGTACCGGGCCTGAAGCTGGGCGCCTTCGTGCTCGACAAGGTGCTCCCCGTCGCGGCCGGCATCGGCGGTGGCTCGGCGGATGCCGCGGCGGCGCTTCGGCTCTTGGCCCGTCTCAACGATTTGTCGCTCGATGATCCCCGTCTCCAGAACGTCGCGCTCGCAACTGGCGCCGACGTGCCGGTGTGCCTGCTCTCGCGGGCCTGCGACATGACCGGAGTCGGCGAGCAACTGCTGCCGCTCGCGCTGCCGAACATGCCCTGCGTCATGGTCAATCCGCGGGTGCCGGTCGCGACCAAGGACGTGTTCCAGGCGCTGGGCCTGCGCAATGGCGAGCTCCTGGTCGGCGTCACCGACGTCATCCGCGCTCCGGCCTGGCCGGAGGAGGGGGCCTCGATCGCTGACTGGGTCGACGTTCTCGAAACTGTCCCCAACGACCTCGAAGCGCCCGCAATGCGCATCGAGCCGGTGATCGGCAAGGTCCTGCAAGCCTTGCGTGCCTCTGCCGGCGTCAAGCTCGCCCGCATGTCCGGCTCCGGCGCGACGTGCTTTGCGATCTACGGCGCGCCCACCGACGCCCATGCCGCCGCCGAAAGGATCCGGCGCGATCATCCCGGCTGGTGGGTGCATGCGGGGACGTTGAGCTAGTATTTCCGCGGAGACGCTGCGCAGCCCGGATGAGCGATGCGATCCGGGATTCTTTCTTGCCGCGCCCTGCATGTCGTTGCGCTCATGAAGGCTACGTTGTGAGCTAATCCGCACTTTGCTTGTCGAGCCCGAGAAACCGCCGGATCTTAGCCAGCACCTCTTGCGGCTTGTCATGCTGCAGCCAGTGTCCCGCCCCGGCGATGGTCTCGACGCGCGCGTTCTGGAAATACCTCTCCAGGCCCGCTGCCTTTGCGCCGGCCAGAAAACTTTCGCCGGCATTGAGCAGCAGCGTCGGGCAGGCGATGCGCGCCCAGAGTTCGACGTGGTCGTCTGGCCAGAGCCGGTGCGGCGCACTGGCGCGCTGGTAGGGATCGAACTTCCAGCTATAGGTGCCGTCCTCGTTCTGCCGCGCGCCATGGGTGGCGAGATGCAGCGCGAGGTCGCGGGACAGCCGCTTGTTGTGAAGCATCATCTGCGCGGCTGCGGCCTCGAGCGTCGAATAGCGGCGCGGCGTGCGGTCGTGCAGCTTGTCGAGCTGCGCCACCCATTTGCCGATGCGCTCATGCACCGGCGGCTTCGGCGTGTCCGGCAACATGGTCACGCCGTCAAGGACGACGAGCTTGGAGACCAGCTCGGGGAATGAGCCCGAAAAGATCAGACTGACCATGCCGCCCATCGAATGGCCGATGAGCGTCACCTGCGGCGCAGCAATGATGCGGACAAGCTGGGCAAGATCGTAGACATATTCCGTCAGCGCGTAGCTGCCGCCTCGGGTCCAATCGGAATCGCCGTGTCCGCGCAGGTCGGGTGCGAGCACGTGGAAATGCGGCTGCAGCGATCGAGCGATGACGTCCCAGCTCCGGCAATGATCGCGGCCGCCGTGAACCAGGACGGCGGTGGGCGCGTTTTCGTTGCCCCAATCGGCAAAATGTAGCCGGAGGCCGTGCGATTCATAGAACCGGCTTTGCGGGGCGCTAGCCATTTGCCGGCCGCCGGGCCAGCGCGAGCGACAGGCCGAGGCCGGCGATGAAGACGCCCGAGCCCTGCGTGAGGCGCCGCATCAGATGCGGCCGTCCGATCAGCTGCTTGCGCGTCGCTGCTGCCATCAGCACCACCACCGCATCGGCGAGCGTGTTCAGCGTCACCGAGATTGCGCCGAGGAGGACGAATTGCAGCGCGGGGTTCGATCCCGCGGGATCGAGGAACTGCGGAATGAAGGTGAGGAAGAACGCGGCGGTCTTCGGGTTCAGCGCCTCCACCAGCACGCCGTCGCGAAAGGCGCGATTGTCGCCGATGGGCTCGCTCTCGAGAGACGGTGCCCGGCCGGCGCTGCGAAAAGTCTTGATACCGAGCCAGACCAGATAGAGCGCGCCGATAAATTTCACTGCGGCGAACAGTTCGGCGCTGGCCAGGATGATCGCGGAGATGCCGAGGCTGCCCGCCACCACATGAACCAGTCCGCCCAGCGCCGTGCCCGCAGTCGATGCGAAACCGCTGACGCGTCCCTCCGATAATGTCCGTGCCGCGACATAGAAGATGCCGGGGCCGGGAACGGCGGCAATGAGACAAGCTGCCACCAGGAACAGCCAGAAATTCGTCGTGATCATTGTGTTTTGGTAGCGAAGCCTGACGCGATTGCAAGGCCCCTCGTTTAGCCCATCCGGCGGAAGATCACGCTGGCATTGACCCCGCCAAATCCGAAGCCGTTCGAGATGGCGCTCTGGATCGGCATCGGCCGCGCTGCGCCGGCGACGATGTCGATGCCGTCAGCGCCAGGATCCGGGTTTTCGAGATTAAGCGTCGGCGGCGCGATCTGGTCGCGTAAAGCCAGCACGGTGAAGATCGCCTCCAACCCGCCGGCGGCGCCGAGCAGATGGCCGGTGGCCGATTTGGTCGCGCTCACGGCAATGCCGCGGTCACGGCCGAACAGCGCGGCGATGGCGCCAAGCTCGCTCTCGTCGCCGGCGGGCGTCGATGTCGCATGGGCGTTGAGGTGCTGCACATCCGAGGGCGCAAGGTTCGCCTGCCGAAGCGCGATCTCCATGGCGCGGCGGGCGCCATCACCGTCGGGCGGCCCTGAGGTCATGTGATAGGCATCCGCCGTCGTGCCATAGCCGACGATCTCCGCGATCGGCGCCGCGCCGCGCGCCAGCGCATGCTCCAGTTCCTCGATCACTAGGATGCCGGCGCCTTCGCCCATCACAAAACCGTCGCGGTCGCGATCGAACGGGCGCGAGGCGCGTGCAGGCTCATCGTTGAAGCCGCTCGACAGCGCACGTGCCGCAGCAAAGCCACCGAGGCTGACGATATCGATACAGGCCTCCGCACCGCCGCAGATTGCGACGTCGATCTCGTCGGCGCGAATCATGCGCGCGGCATCGCCGATCGCCTGGACCCCGGCCGCGCAGGCGGTGACGGGCGTGCCCAGCGGTCCCTTGTAGCCGTATCTGATCGAGACGTGGCCAGCGGCGAGATTGGCGAGGAACGAGGGGATCGTGAAGGGCGAGAGCCGGCGCGCGCCGCGCTGCTCCGTGATGCGCACCGCCTCTGCGATCGCCGGAAAGCCGCCGACGCCGGAAGCGATGATCGTCGCAGTCCGCGCCAGCGCCGCGGCGTCCTGCGGCATCCATTTGGCTTGCGACACTGCTTCTGCGGTGGCGAGCAGCGCGAACAGGATGAAGCGGTCCATCTTGCGCTGGTCTTTTGGCGCAGCCGCCTGTGCGGGATCGAAGCCGGCTTCGGCGTCATCGCCCTTGTCGGGCACGAGTCCGGCGATGTGCGCCGGCAGTACCTGCGCCCATTCGGGCAGAGGGCGCAGCCCGCTTTGACTGGCCAGCAGCCGGCGCCAAGACCGCTCGACACCGCAGCCAAGCGGCGACACCGCGCCCATTCCCGTCACGACGATACGACGCATGTCAGTCTCCAGACGGCGCGACGGCCGGGTTCATGGCCTTGAGTGAAGCGAGTCGTTTGCGCATCCCGCGGCTGGCGCGTGGACCTGCGATGACGACTGCATTGGTGAGCGTGATCGGACGCAGGTCGGCGGCATCGACGACGACAGGATCGAACGGGCGGATCTCGTCGCGGCTCGCCAGCCGGATGGCTTCGCCCTCTGGAGCGAGATGCTTGTTGCCCCAGGCGAGCAGCGCCACGATCACGGGAAAGAAATCCCGCGCCTTGTCCGTCAGCGCATATTCGTAGCGCGGCGGCCGCTCATGATAGCGGCGGCGAACAAACATGCCGTTCTCGGTGAGATGGGCGAGCCGCCGCGACAGGATGTTCGGCGCGATCCCGAGGCTTTGCGAAAACTCGTCGAATTTCGTCGCGCCCTGAAAGGCATCGCGCAGGATCAAAATGCTCCACCATTCGCCAACCGTCTGCACGGCGCGGCCGACAGGGCATTCCAGGATGGAGGAAGATTTGGGCTGCATGGCAGGAAGGTAAGTGAGTGACTTGCAAAAAGCAAGTGACTGGAGCGGGCAGCAGCAGGCGCGAGCAGCGTAAGTGATATGATGGTTCGGTGGGGGAGACAGCGCGTCTGGTAGGAATGTGCGGTGGGCACTTGCCGGACCGCGCTCGTGCTTCGGACGCAGCGCAGCGCCTCTTGGCGGTGCGCTGCGGAGCCGGGACCCATCTAGCTGCGCGTGCCGCGTGAGTCCCGGCTCTGCGCGGCGCCGCGAAGAGCGTTGCAGCGCGTCCGGGACACGGGAGGGAGTGCGATGCTGCCTAACGCTCCGTCATTGGGAGCGGAGCGAAGCAATCCAGATCGCCACCGCGGAAGGATTTCGGATTGCTTCGCTGAGTTCGCAATGACGAGTGGAAAGCGCGTCAGGCTGTCACGCTTAATGTGATCGCGCCAGACAGAACGCCACGACCTGTTCCAGCGCGCTCTTCATCGGCGAGGACGGGAACAGTGCCAGCGCGTCCACGGCCATGGCGCCGTAGTGCTGGGCGCGGCTCAGCGTGTCCTCCAGCGCGCGGTGCTTGTTCATCAGGCCGATGGCGTGGTCGAGATCGGAATCGCCGATGTCGCCGCGCTCCAGTGCCCGAATCCAGAAGGCGCGCTCGGTGTCGTTGCCGCGGCGGAAGGCGAGCACCACCGGCAGCGTGATCTTGCCTTCGCGGAAATCGTCGCCGGTGTTCTTGCCGAGCTTGGCGCTCTTGCCGCCATAGTCGAGCACGTCGTCGACGAGCTGGAAGGCGATGCCGAGATTCATGCCGACCGAGCGGCAGGCGGTCTGCTCCGCCTTCGGGCGGTTGGCGATCACGGGGCCGACCTCGCAGGCGGCGGCGAACAGCTCGGCCGTCTTGCCGCGGATCACGGCGAGATATTCGTCCTCGGTGGTCGCGGTGTTCTTGGCCGCGGCGAGCTGCATCACCTCGCCCTCGGCGATGGTCGCGGCGGCCGCAGAGAGGATGTCCAGCGCGCGCAGCGAGCCGACCTCGACCATCATGCGGAAGGCTTGGCCGAGCAGGAAGTCGCCGACCAGCACGCTCGCCTCGTTGCCCCAGAGCATGCGCGCCGACAGCTTGCCTCGGCGCATCTCGCTTTCGTCGACGACGTCGTCGTGGAGCAGGGTCGCGGTATGCATGAACTCGACGGAGGCGGCGAGCTTGATGTGGCCGTCGCCGGTGTAGCCGGCGAGGTTGGCCATGGCGAGCGTCAGCATCGGCCGCAGGCGTTTTCCCCCGGAGGAGATCAAATGATTGGCGACCTCCGGGATCATGGTCACATCCGAACCGGTCCGCGACAGAATCGTGGCGTTGACGCGCTCCATGTCACCGGCGACAAGGGCAACCAGCTCTTCGATCGACGCGCCGGGAGTTTCGAAAGGTACGATGACGGCCACGCCGGTCTCCAATATTTGCCCCGGAAGGGCTATTCTGATGGAAAGACAATAGAAACTGGTGGCGGATGCGGCAAGTGCCGCGGAACCATTGACATTTGCCGCTTCCCTCTTTTTCAGGCAGGAGACCTGCGTTTGCGTGAACTGGTTCGGACCAACGACATGGTGCTGGTGTCAGCGATCGGCGCGCTGCTCGACGGTGCCAATATCCATCATCTGGTGCTTGACCAGAACATGAGCATCATCGAGGGCTCGCTCGGCATTTTGCCGCGGCGGATCCTGGTCCATGAGGATGACGCCCTCGAGGCCCGCCAGCTTCTCACCGCGGCCGGGCTCAGCCACGAATTGCGCGGCGATGATTGAGGCCGCAGCTGATATCACCGAGGACACCTTTCTCGGCGGGCAGTTGCGCCTGAAGCAGAAGCGATCCGGCCATCGCGCCGGACACGACGCCATCCTGCTTGCGGCGGCGACCGCGGCCAAGGCGGGCGATCGCGTGATCGATCTCGGCGCCGGCATCGGTACGGCGGGCCTCGCGCTTGCCAGGCGCGTGGCTGGATTGCGGCTCGGCCTGGTCGAGATCGATCCGGTGCTGGCAGAGCTTGCGCGGTCCAATGCGGCGGCGAATGGAATTGCCGCCGAGACGATCGTGCTCGACGTCACTGCCGATGCACAGGCGTTTGCGGCAAATGGGCTCGTGCCCGACAGCGTCGACGTGGTGCTGATGAACCCGCCTTTCAACGATCCGGTTCGGCATCGCGGCTCGCCGGACCAGGCGCGTCACACCGCCCATGTCGCGAGGGACGAGACACTGAATGCATGGGTGTATGCGGCGCGGCGCATCCTCCGATCGAACGGCGTGCTGACGTTGATCTGGCGTGCAGATGGGATCGCCGACGTCCTGGCAGCGCTGTCACGGGGCTTCGGCAGTCTCTCGATCCTGCCGGTTCACGGCGAGGCGGGACGGCCCGCGATCCGGGTGCTGGTGCGCGCGGTGAAAGGCGGCCGGGCGCCGGCGCGAGTGCTGCCGGGGCTCATGCTCAACGACGAGTCGGGCGTGCCTGAAAAAGAGGTGAAGGAGATTCTGGAGGGGAGGGCGGTCTTGCCGCTGGCGGAGCCGTGATTGCTTATTGCGGAAGCGATTCCGACTGCTGTTCCTGCGGCGTCGTCAGGCGGATCGCCATGAACAGCGCACCGATCAGCAGCATCAGCAAATAGATTTTCATGGCGTTCTCCGCTGCCTCATTGCAGCCTCCCAACGGGAAATCTGCAAAACACGTTCCAGGCACTTCCAATGACAGTCGCGTGATAAAAAATGGTTAAACAGAGGTAACGGCATGGCCGAACATTTGAACGATCGTGAGAGTTCCGGCCTGGCCGACAAGCTCATGCAATATCTGCCGGCGCGTTTCCGGCCCGGCACGCCAATTGTGCCCGTGGTGCGGCTGTCCGGCGTGATCGGCGCAGTGACGCCGCTGCGCCCCGGCATGACGCTCGCGGGCGTAGCGCGCGTGCTGGAGCGGGCGTTTTCACATCGCAACGCCAAGGCGGTGGCCTTGGTGATCAATTCGCCTGGCGGCTCGCCGGTGCAGTCGCGCCAGATCTACCTGCGCATCAAGCAGCTCGCGGCGGAGAAGAAGCTGCCCGTGCTGGTCTTCGTCGAGGACGTCGCCGCCTCAGGCGGCTACATGATCGCCTGTGCCGGCGATGAGATCATCTGCGATCCCTCTTCGATCCTCGGTTCGATCGGCGTGGTCGGTGGCAGTTTTGGTTTCCAGGAGGCTATCAAGCGGCTCGGCGTCGAGCGGCGCCTCTACACCGCCGGGGCCCATAAGGCGATGCTCGATCCGTTCCTCCCGGAAAATCCTGATGACGTGGCGAAGCTGAAGGCGATCCAGCGTGAGATCCACCAGATCTTCATTGCCCTGGTAAAGGACAGCCGCGGCGGACGCCTGAGGGGCACCGACGACACCCTGTTCACGGGCGAATATTGGGCGGGCGAGAGCGCGGTCGCGCTAGGGCTCGCCGACAGCATCGGCGATCTCCGCTCAACTCTTCGTGCCCGCTACGGCGAGAAGGTTCTCACCCCTGTGATCGCGCAGCCGACCGGTCTGTTGTCCGGTCTTCTGGGCCGGAAATCGCCCGGGGCGGGTCAGCTTTCGGCGCTGGAAACAATGGCCGGTCTGCCTGATGAGCTGATCTCGGCGGTCGAGACGCGGGCGATTTGGGCGAAATTCGGGTTCTAGGGCTCGCACTCCCGCGCCATTTGGCCCCTCTGCCCTCCGATTGCGGCGCAGGTCCATCTGCGCAACAATGCGCGTGGGGGCTGAGCACTAGACAAGGATCGACCGATGCCGCCGTTCGTCGCTTTCGCGGGCGTGCTGGGCGGGCTTGCCGTGGTCCGCTGGGCCTACAAGACCGCTGTCCGGATCAACCAGGAGCTGGAGGAGATGCGCTTGTCGCGCGTCACCGAAGCCGCCCATATGGGGGACATCCAGACGCTGAAGCGTGACCCCGTGACCGGAGCTTACCGCCCGGGGTAGTTGCGCCATTCGTCATGCCCGGGCTTCTCCCGGGCATCCACGTTCTTCGTGCCGCGCCAAACATTCGTGGATGGCAGGGACAGCTCGGCTATGACGGAGAACTGGGCTGCTTTCCCGCCCCCTTCGCCTTGATTCCCATCCCCGCCGCCGATACGGTCCCGCGCGATTCAAAACCCCCCCGCGAGAGCCTGATCTGACGATGGACGCCTCCTTGCCCGCCCATATGCGCCCGGAACGCTCGTTCCAGGGCTTCATCCTCGCGCTCCAGCGGTTCTGGGCCGAGCAGGGCTGCGTGATCCTGCAGCCCTACGACATGGAGATGGGCGCGGGCACCTTTCATCCGGCGACCACCCTGCGCGCGCTCGGGCCAAAGCCGTGGAACGCGGCCTATGTGCAGCCCTCGCGCCGGCCCAAGGACGGTCGCTACGGCGAGAACCCGAACCGGATGCAGCACTACTACCAGTTCCAGGTGATCATGAAGCCGTCGCCGCCGAACCTTCAGGAGCTGTACCTGAAGTCGCTCGCCGCGATCGGCATCGATTCCGCCGTGCACGACATCCGCTTCGTCGAGGACGATTGGGAGAGCCCGACGCTGGGCGCCTGGGGCCTCGGGTGGGAATGCTGGTGCGACGGTATGGAAGTCAGCCAGTTCACCTATTTCCAGCAGGTCGCGGGCTTCGAATGCGCGCCGGTGGCGGGCGAGCTCACCTACGGGCTCGAGCGCCTCGCGATGTATGTGCAGGGCGTCGATCGCGTCTACGACCTCAACTTCAACGGCCGCGATGGCGACGCCAGGGTCACCTATGGCGACGTCTTCCTGCAAGCCGAGCAGGAATATTCGCGGCACAACTTTGAACATGCCGACACCGCGATGCTGTTCGAGCAGTTCAGGATGGCCGAAGCGGCCTGCAGGAAATATCTCGACGCCGGCTGGCGCGAAGGCGACAACAGCAGGCAGCATCTGATGGCGCTGCCGGCCTATGACCAGTGCATCAGGGCGAGCCACGTCTTCAATCTGCTCGATGCGCGCGGCGTGATCTCCGTGACCGAGCGGCAGAGCTACATTCTGCGCGTGCGCGAGCTGGCCAAGGCCTGTGGCGAAGCCTGGATCCATACTGAAGCGGGCGGAGCGGCCTGATGCCCGATCTTTTGCTTGAACTGTTCTCGGAAGAAATCCCCGCGCGCATGCAGGCCAAGGCGGCCGACGATCTGCGCCGCATGGTCACCGACAGGCTGGTCGCCGAAGGCCTCGTCTACGAGGGCGCAAGGGCTTTCGCGACGCCGCGCCGCCTCGCGCTCACCGTGCACGGCATCCCTGCGCGCCAGCCTGACCTCAAGACCGAACGCCGCGGACCGAAGATCGGCGCACCCGATGCGGCCGTGCAGGGCTTTCTGAAAGCGACCGGTTTGAATTCGCTCGACGAAGCCAAAATCCAACGGGATCCGAAGGGCGACTTCTATATTGCGCTGATCGAGAAGCCCGGCAGCGCCGCGATCGACGTGCTCGCGGAAATCCTGCCGGTGATCATCCGCACCTTCCCCTGGCCGAAAGCGATGCGCTGGGGCGCGCGCTCCGGCAAACCCGGATCGCTGAACTGGGTGCGTCCGCTGCACGCAATCACCGCGACTTTCGGGCTCGAGACGGAACAGCCCGACGTCGTGAAGTTCTCGGTGGACGGCATCGAGGCCGGCCAAACCACTTACGGCCATCGCTTCCTCGCACCTGCGGCGATTTCCGTGCGTCGTTTCGAGGACTACGAGGCTAAACTTCTCGCCGCAAAAGTCGTGCTCGACCCTGAGCGCCGCAAGGATGCGATCCTCACCGACGCCAAGCAGCTCGCCTTCGCGCAAGGGTTCGAGCTCGTCGAGGACCAGAACCTGCTCGACGAGGTCGCCGGCCTCGTCGAATGGCCGGTCGTGCTGATGGGCTCGTTCGAGCCGGAATTCTTGACGACGCCCGCGGAAGTCATCCGCGCCACGATCCGCAACAACCAGAAGTGCTTCGTGGTGCGCGATCCCAAGACGGGCGAGCTCGCCAATAAGTTCATCCTCGTTGCCAACATCGAGGCGACCGACGGCGGCAAGACCATCATCGCCGGCAACGAGCGGGTCATCCGCGCGCGGCTCAGTGATGCGAAGTTCTTCTATGAAACGGATCTGAAGACCAAGCTCGAGGAGCGGCTGCCGAAATTCGAGCAGATCGTGTTCCACGAGAAGCTCGGCACGCAGGCCGCGCGAATCAAGCGCATCGAGCGCCTGGCGGCCGAGATCGCGCCGCTGGTCGGCGCCGACGTTGGCAAGGCAACGCGCGCCGCGCATCTGGCCAAGGCGGATCTGCTGACCGAAGTCGTCGGCGAATTCCCCGAGGTGCAGGGATTGATGGGCAAGTATTATGCGTTGGCGCAGGGCGAGGACGCTTCGGTCGCGGCCGCCTGCGAGGAGCACTACAAGCCGCAAGGACCTGCCGATCGCGTACCGTCCGATCCGGTCAGCGTTGCTGTGGCGCTCGCCGATAAGCTCGATACGCTCGTTGGCTTTTGGGCCATCGACGAGAAGCCGACGGGGAGCAAGGATCCGTATGCGCTGCGGAGAGCTGCCCTCGGGGTGATCCGGTTGATTGCCGAGAACGCGCTGCGTTTGTCGGTCATGAAGGTGGCGGCGTCCGCACTCGCCGGTTTGTCGGTTAAGCCGGCCGATGCGCAAAAGCTTCCGATAGACCTGCTCGCCTTCTTCGCCGACCGCCTCAAGGTCCAGCTCCGCGAGCAGGGCGCGCGTCACGATCTCGTCGATGCCGTGTTCGCGCTCGGCGGCCAGGACGATCTTCTGATGATCGTGCGCCGAGTCGAGGCGCTGGGCAGGTTTCTCGACACTGACGACGGCAAGAACCTGCTGGCCGGCACCAAGCGCGCCAGCAACATCCTCTCGATCGAGGAGAAGAAGGACAAGCGTACGTTCGACGGCGCGCCGGATGCTGCGCTCTACAGCCTCGATGAAGAGAAGGCGCTGGCGAAAGCGATCGGCGAGGTCAAGGCGGAAGCGAGCGCCGCCGTCGCCAAGGAAGACTTTGCCGCGGCCATGAGCACTCTGGCGAAATTGCGTCCGCCTGTGGATTCGTTCTTCGACAAGGTTCGCGTCAATGACGACGATGCGAAGGTGCGCGAGAATCGGTTGAAGCTGCTGAACGAGATTCGCAGCGCCACACGGGCGGTGGCGGATTTCTCGAAGATTCAGGATTGAGGCTCGTGCCCGGACGCTGCGCAGCGCGCCGCCCTTCGCGGAGTGATGCGCTGCAGAGCCGGCCCCATGTCGCCGCGCGCTTGGGGCTTCCGGGTCCGGGTCGCGCTTCGCTTGCTCGGGACACGAGCGCAACAGGAGCCCGCAAAAAAGTGCCCCGCCCGGCGGGGGGAGGACCGGGCGGGGCCTGATGTCCGATTTAACACTGCTCGCGCCAGCCTGATGTGGCGCGCCGGACATCTAGTCGATCTCAGGTAGTCGATCTCAGTCTCAGTCCAGCACCTCGACGATGCGACGCGAGCGCGGTTCGACCAGCACGGTCTCGCCGTTCACGACGGTGTAGCGATAGGTGGTGGCGCCGAAACGCTGCGGCACGTCATAATACGTGACGCCGCTCTCGGGTAAGGTGGCGCCCACCACCACGCGATCCGGGATGCGGAAGGGCGGCACACGTTGTTCGACGACATAGTCGCGGAAGGCCGGCCGCTGGTCGACGGCAATGCTGGGGGCACTGTCGACCACGGTAGGCGCGCGTCCCACCGTGACATCGCTTTGCGCCTGTGCCGCAAGGGGCGAGCCGATCGCAACGCCCAGCGCTGCAAGGGCAAGAATCCTGTTCCGCATGGGCAACTCCTTCGATGTGATGTTTGGCAAGCGCCAGCGGCGCAACCGGTGGCCAATGCATGCGACTTCGCAATGTTCCGGGAAAAGGCCTGCCGTATCCGCGGCAATTTCGGGCAGTTTTCGAGAAGCCGGGAACTCGCATTGGCTTTCCGCGTCTCTACTCGCGGAACCGGGGCCGCTATGATCCGCCCGCGATTCGTCCACCTCCACAGAAAGATAATTCATGCACATCACCGTCGCCCACATTTCGCCGATCCTGTCGTTGATTGCGGGCGTGCTCATCCTGATCATGCCGCGACTCCTGAATCTTATCGTCGCGATCTTTCTCATCGTGAATGGCGCGATCGGGCTTGGGCTCCTGAAGTGGCTCCGCTTCTAGGCGTTCACTTTTCGGAACTCTCCGACTTGCGCGGGCCCGCCCAAAGTGGTGTAAGGCCCGCGATTTCCCATTCCTCTCGCAGGTTGTGTGCAAGCTATGGCCAAAGCCGCCTCGAAGCCCAAGAAAATGCCAGCGAAAATCCCAGCGAAATCAAAGTCCTCCACTGCCGCAAAGGCCGCGCCGCGGGCCCGCAAGGCGCTGGCCAAGAGCACGCCGAAGCCGGTCGCCAAGCCCGTTGCAAAGCCCGCTGCCAAGCCGGCGGCAAAGGCTGTGACCAAGGCGGCTCTGCCGAAGGTCGCTGCAAAGCCCGCACCCAAGAAGGCTACCTCCGCCAAGGCGGCGCCAGCAGCGGCCAAGGCCGGCAAATGGGTGTTCACATTCGGTGACGGCAAGGCCGAAGGCCGCTCGGAAATGCGTGACCTGCTCGGCGGCAAGGGCGCCAACCTTGCCGAGATGGCCAATCTGGGCCTGCCGGTACCTCCGGGCTTCACCATCCCGACCTCGGTCTGCACCTACTTCTACGCACACGACAAGACCTATCCGAAGGAACTGCAGTCGCAGGTTGAGAAGGCGCTGGAGCATGTCGGCAAGTTGACCGGCAAGGTGTTCGGCGACACCAAGAACCCGCTGCTCGTCTCCGTGCGTTCCGGCGCGCGCGCCTCGATGCCGGGCATGATGGACACCGTGCTCAATCTCGGCCTCAACGACCAGACCGTGGAAGCGCTGGCCGAGTTGTCGGGTGACCGCCGCTTTGCCTATGACAGCTATCGCCGCTTCATCACCATGTATTCGGACGTGGTGCTCGGCTTCGAGCATCATCATTTCGAGGAAATCCTCGACACCTTCAAGGACAGCCAGGGTTACACGCTCGATACCGATCTGTCCGCGGACGACTGGGTCGAGCTGGTCGGCAAGTACAAGGACGCGGTCGCGCGCGAGACTGGCAAGGAATTCCCGCAGGATCCGCACGACCAGCTCTGGGGCGCGATCGGTGCGGTGTTTTCCTCCTGGATGAACGCGCGCGCGGTGACCTACCGCAAGCTGCACGACATTCCGGAATCCTGGGGCACCGCGGTCAACGTGCAGGCCATGGTGTTCGGCAACATGGGCGATACCTCCGCGACCGGCGTTGCCTTCACGCGCAATCCCTCGACCGGCGAAAGCAAGCTCTACGGCGAATTCCTGATCAACGCGCAAGGCGAGGACGTGGTGGCGGGTATCCGCACGCCGCAGGACATCACCGAGGAGGCGCGGAAGGAATCGGGCTCCGACAGGGCGTCGATGGAATCGGCGATGCCGGAGGCCTTCAAGGAGCTGACGCGGATCTACACGCTGCTCGAGAAGCACTACCGCGACATGCAGGACATGGAGTTCACGGTCGAGCAGGGCAAGCTCTGGATGCTCCAGACCCGCAGCGGCAAGCGCACTGCGAAAGCGGCGCTGCGCATCGCGGTCGAGCTGGCCAATGAAGGCCTGATTTCGAAAAAGGAAGCGGTGACCCGGATCGATCCAGCCTCGCTCGATCAGCTGTTGCATCCGACCATCGATCCCAACGCCAAGCGCGACGTGATCGCGACCGGCCTGCCGGCCTCGCCGGGAGCAGCCTCCGGCGAGATCGTGTTCTCCTCGGACGAGGCGGCCAAGCTCCAGGCCGATGGACGCAAGGTGATCCTGGTCCGGATCGAGACCAGCCCGGAAGACATCCACGGCATGCACGCCGCCGAAGGCATCTTGACCACGCGCGGCGGCATGACCTCGCACGCGGCGGTGGTCGCGCGCGGCATGGGCAAGCCCTGCGTCTCCGGCTGCGGCACCATCCGCGTCGATTACGGCCGCGGTACCATGAGCATCGGCTCGCGCACCTTCAAGACCGGCGACGTCATCACCATTGATGGTTCGCTCGGCCAGGTGCTCGCCGGCCGCATGCCGATGATCGAGCCGGAGCTGTCCGGCGAGTTCGGCACGTTGATGAACTGGGCCGACCAGGTCCGCAAGATCGGCGTGCGCGTCAATGCCGATACGCCCGAGGATGCCCGCACCGCGATCAAGTTCGGCGCCGAGGGCATCGGCCTGTGCCGCACCGAGCACATGTTCTTCGAGGAGACGCGCATCCGCACGGTGCGCGAAATGATCCTCTCCGAAGACGAGCAGGCACGCCGTGCCGCGCTCGCCAAGCTGCTGCCGATGCAGCGCGCCGACTTCGTCGAGCTGTTCGAGATCATGAAGGGTCTTCCCGTCACGGTCCGCCTGCTTGATCCGCCGCTGCACGAGTTCCTGCCGCACACCCATGCCGAGGTCGAGGAAGTGGCGCGCGCCATGAACACTGATCCGCGGCGCCTGGCCGACCGCGCCCGCGAGCTCTCGGAGTTCAATCCGATGCTCGGCTTCCGCGGCTGCCGCATCGCGATCGCCTATCCTGAAATCGCCGAGATGCAGGCGCGCGCAATCTTCGAGGCCGCGGTCGAGGCGCAGAAGCGCACCGGCAAGGCCGTCGGTCTCGAGGTGATGGTCCCGCTGATTGCGACAAAGGCCGAGCTCGACCTCGTCAAGGCGCGGATCGATGCGACTGCGCAGGCGGTGATGCGCGAGACCAATACGAAGATCGCCTATCAAGTCGGCACCATGATCGAGCTGCCGCGCGCCTGTCTGCTCGCGGCCGAGATCGCGGAAAGCGCCGAGTTCTTCTCGTTCGGCACCAACGATCTCACGCAGACGACGTACGGCATCAGCCGCGACGACGCGGCGAGCTTCCTCGGTCCCTACGTGGCGAAGGGCATCCTCTCGGTCGATCCGTTCATCGCGCTTGATCAAGAGGGCGTCGGTGAGCTCGTCAAGATCGGCGTCGCGCGCGGCCGCAAGACGCGGGCCTCGCTCAAGGTCGGCATCTGCGGCGAGCACGGCGGCGATCCCGCCTCCGTCGCCTTCTGCCACACGATCGGCCTCGACTACGTCTCCTGCTCGCCCTACCGCGTGCCGATCGCCCGCCTGGCTGCGGCGCAAGCCGCGCTCGGCAAGGCAATCGCGAGCCAGGCGTAAGCAGCATCGATATGCTGGAATGAAAGAGGCGGGGGCCCCAACCCCGCCTCTTTGCGTGATGCTGTATCCCTACCGTCATTGCGAGCGCAGCGAAGCAATCCAGAATCTTTCCCCGGAGGCAGACTGGATTGCTTCGCTGCGCTCGCAATGACGAGCTTGCGGGACGCGTTCGCCGCACTCCCTGTCATCGCCCGGCTTGACCGGGCAATCCAATACGCCGAGACGGTCGTGATGAATCGAGACGACGCGGCGTACTGGATGCCCCGCTTTCGCGAAGCATGACACCCGTGATGGGGGAACGCTTTGCGCAAACGCCAAACAGCATAATGATCGCGCGTCCCGTATTGATACATGTGCGCAAGAGTTCCTTCACCATTCGCGTTGACCGGTTGTTTACCCCCTGACGTGACGACGCATTTACCACCGCGCGCGATCGCCCCGTGAAAACACCCGTGTTTGCTTGAGTGTGCCGTGCGCGCCACGTCGATTAACGCACCGGCAACCTAAATTGGATACTTACAATCAAGATCGAATTGCACGGATGTACTGACGTTCGATCGGAACTGGCGTAAGCGTAGCGTGAGCGTATCGATGTCACTGTTGCGTAACCATCCGAAGGGCGCGCGGTTCGCGTCCTTCGGCATCGGTCTCTGCATCTTCGCATTGATGCCGAGAGAGACCGGCTATCAGGACATTGCCTCGCTGCTGGCGCGCCAACCGGGCGTCGCCGAGCGTTGGCAGAAGCAGGTGTATTCCGCGGCGTCCTCGATCCAGCTCGCCACCTACAGTTTTTCCCGGCCGATCGGCACCTCGGTTCCGCAGAGCGCAATGGTTCGCCTCGCCAGCATCGATGGTCGCGACGTCACGGGTGCGATCAGCCGCAATCCGGCGCTGCAGACGCCGCCGCACTACCAGGCCGCCGATTTTCCAAAGGTCGATCGCTCGATGAAGGGTGATCGCCTCGCGATCATGACCCCGACGACACCTCCCGAGGCCGCTGCGCCGCCGGCAGTGCCCGCGCAGGAAAATCCCGCGACCTCGAACAGCTCGGTATTCGGTGCCAAGACCGCCGCGTTACCGCCGCCGATGTCGCCGGAGTCCGCGGCCGCGCTCGATCCCGAGCTCCAGGAAGCGCTCCGTGCACCGCCGCTGCCGCAATATACCAATGCGCCGCAGGCGAGCGATGCCGCGCGCGCGATCGCGGTGCAGCCGCTGGAAGCGCTGAAGCGGGCCACGGCGCCGGCCGCCCCGGCGCGCGATCCCTTCAGCGTCAAGACGTCGAACCTGTTCTTCGGCAGCTCCTCGCTCGGCGGTAGTCTCGAGAGCATCGAGAGCTGGCAGCCCGGGGCCGAGCCGCTGATCGTAATGCCTGATCCCGATATGAAGGTGACGGCCTCGCTGTCGCCGCCGACAGCCGAGATCGCCAAGGACATCGAGAGCGGCGAGAGCGTCGCCCCGAAGGGCGAGGTCAACGCCGACAACCAGCGCGCCAGATCGCCCGCGGAGCGGCTCGCGCTCGACGACAAGTCGCGCGCCAAGTCCGAGAAGTGTCTCGCCGAAGCGGTCTATTTCGAATCGCGCGGCGAGGCCGTGCGCGGCCAGATGGCGGTCGCGCAGGTCGTGATGAACCGCGTGTTCTCGGGAAAATATCCCGACACCGTGTGCGGCGTGGTCTATCAGAACAAGTACCGCCACCTCGCCTGCCAGTTCACCTTCGCCTGCGACAACAACGCCGACGTGATCCGCGAGCCCGAGATGTGGGAGCGCGCCAAGAAGATTTCGAAGGCGATGCTCGATGGCCAGATCTGGCTGCCCGAGGTCGGCAAGTCCACGCACTACCATGCCTATTGGGTGCGCCCGTCCTGGGTCGCCGAGATGAAGAAGATGTACAAGACCGGCGTGCACACCTTCTACCGTCCGCGCGCCTGGGGCGATGGCAGCGAGGAGCCAAGCTGGGGCACGCCCGCGCAGACCGCAGCGCTTTCCGCCGCGCTTGCGCAGGAAGCCAAGAGTTCCGCGGAGATGGGCGAGCGGCGGTAGTTTTCTTGCCTCGCCCGCTTGCGGGGAGAGGCAAGGACCATCACGCCTCGATATCCAGCGCACAGTCGAAATTCGGCGCCGAGTGCGTCAGCGCGCCGGCCGAGGCGTAGTCGACGCCGGTGGCGGCGATCGCCGCGATCGAGTCCAGTGTGACGCCGCCGGACGCTTCCAGCTTGAGGCGGCCCTCGTTGATCCGCGCCGCCTCGCGCAACGTCGCGGTATCCATGTTGTCGAGCAGCACCGCGTCGGCCATTCCGGTGGCCAGTACCTCGCGCAGTTGCGCAAGCGTGTCCACCTCGATCTCGATCTTGACGAGATGGCCGGCATGAGCGCGGGCGCGCTCCAGCACGGGGCGGATGCCGCCGGCGACCGCGATGTGATTGTCCTTGATCAGGATCGCATCGTCGAGGCCGAAGCGGTGATTGAAACCGCCGCCGCAGCGCACGGCGTACTTTTCCAGCGCCCGCAATCCCGGCGTGGTCTTTCGCGTGCAGCAGATGCGCATCCGCGTGCCTTCGGTGCGCGCGACATAGTCGGCCGTCAGCGTCGCGATACCCGACAGGCGGCCGACGAAGTTCAGTGCGGTCCGCTCCGACGTGAGAATGGCGCGCGCGGGCCCTGAGATCGTCAACACCTGCTGCCCCCGGGCAACCCGTGCCGCGTCGTGGACATGCGCACGCACGTCGATGTCGGGCGAGAGCTTTTGCAGCGTCGCCAGCGCCAGCGGCAATCCGGCGATCACGCCGGACTGGCGGGCGACCAGGATCGCCTGCGCCGTCGTTGCTTCCGGAATCGTTGCCAGCGAGGTGACGTCGCCGGCGCGACCGAGATCTTCGTCGAGTGCGCGCTGCACGGCCTCGTCAATTGCGAGGGGCGAGAGAAAGGCGTCGGGATAGAGCAGCGAGGTTGCGGTGATCATGAGAGCTCCGTCAGGCCATGATGGGTTGCGCGGTGGGTGGCATCGGGCGATCGGCGAGGCCGTCGGCCACTTCGCGCACAGCGTCGAGCGTGGTCATCGTTCGTTGCGCCAGGGCAGGGACATCCGCCGGATGGTCGGCGCGGAAATGCGCGCCGCGGCTCTCGCGCCGGCTCCAGGCAGCAGCGGCTACGAGCAGCGCGGAGGTCGCCATGTTATGTTGCGCAGCGCGATGTTGCCGGCCTCGCGTTCAAGCGCGGCGAAGCTGCGGACGGCCTCCGCCAATCCGTCGGCGTCGCGGATGACGCCGACGCGTGTGTTCATCATGGCTCGCAGCCGCTTCACGGCCGTAGCCTCCGGCGCGCCGCCGCGCGGCATCACCAATGCGTCCGGAAGCCGGGCGGGCGCGGGGACGGCGCAGCCGGCGATGTCCTCGGCGATGCGCGCGGCGTAGACCACGGCCTCCAGCAACGAATTGGAAGCGAGCCGGTTGGCGCCATGCGCGCCGGTGCAGGCCACTTCGCCGCCGGCCCAGAGCCCGTCGATCGAGCTGCGGCCGCGCGCGTCCACCGCGATGCCGCCCATGTGATAGTGCGCGGCCGGCGCGATCGGGATGGCCTCTGCCGCGGGATCAATTCCGGCGGCGAGGCAGCTTGCATGCACGGTCGGAAATTTGTCGGCGAAGGGCGCACCCAGCGCCTGCCGCGCATCGAGGAAGGCACCGCGTCCGGCCGCGATTTCGGCAAAGACGCCGCGGGCGACGATGTCGCGCGGTGCGAGCTCGGCGAGCGGATGGCGCGCCGCCATAAAACGCTCGCCATTGCCGTTGATGAGCGTCGCGCCTTCGCCGCGCAGCGCCTCGGTCGCAAGCGGCGCCGGATCGCGCCCGACCCTGATGGCGGTCGGATGGAATTGCACGAATTCCGGATCGGCGATCACCGCACCGGCGCGAGCGGCGATCGCAAGGCCCGAGCCGCTGGCCTCGAGCGGATTGGTGGTGACGGCATAGAGATGCCCAAGGCCGCCGGTGGCCAGCACGATCGCGCGCGAGGCGAGGGTGATCGGCCGTGCACAGGGATGGCCGGCCTCGCGCAATTGAATGCCCGTGACGGCACCGTGCTCGGTCAACAATGCTTCGGCGACCAGACCTTCGATGATACGGATCGACGGCGTGCGGCGCACAGCTTCGCTCAAGGCCGCGATGATCGCGGCACCGGCTCCGTCGCCGCGCACATGTACGATGCGCCGGGCCGAATGTGCGGCTTCGCGTCCGACGGCGAGCTTTCCTTCCAGGTCGCGATCGAATGGGACACCAAAGGCGAGAAGATCATGGATTCGCGGCGCCGCCTCCCGCGCCATCCCAAGTGCAACGGCTTTATCGACGAGACCGCCCCCGACGGCAATCGTATCCGCGGTATGCGCTTCCGGACTATCGGCTTCGGCCACTGCCGCCGCGATGCCGCCTTGTGCCCACGCGGAGGATGCGCCCTGTCCCAGCGGCGCAGCCGAGATCAGCGTCACGGGCCGCGGCGCGAGCTTCAGCGCGCAGAACAATCCGGCAAGACCGCCGCCGACGATGACCACGTCGTCGGTGGTGCGGGTGAGATTTTCGATTCTGTCTTGCATGGTTTCTTCATTGTCGTCCTGGCCAAAGCCAGAACCCATTGCTGTTGTTGTTGCAGCAGGCCGGGACCACCAGCGTGCCAATACTCGCGTCCTGTCGGTCCCGGATCTGCGCGCGCTTGTCTCAGACGACGGGTGTGTTGCTGCTTCTCGCTCTCAATTCTTCAAATTGATCATCCGCTCGACCGAGCGCCGTGCGCGCTCCGCGAGCGCGGGATCGATCGTCACTTCCTCGCGGAGCGTCAGCAGGCTCTCCAGGATATTGGCAAGCGTGATGCGCTTCATGTGCGGGCAGAGATTGCAGGGGCGCAGCATCTCCACGTCGGGCAGCTCGGCCCGCACATTGTCGGCCATCGAGCATTCCGTGATCATCACCAGCCGCCGCGGCCGCTTGTTGCGCACCCAGCTGATCATCTGCGCGGTCGAGCCGGTGAAGTCGGCCTCCGCCAACACGTCCGGCGGGCATTCGGGATGCGCGATGATCTGCACCGAGGGATCGTCATCGCGAAGACTGCGCAGCTCTTCACCCGTGAAGCGCTCGTGCACTTCGCAGGCGCCCTTCCAGGCAATAATCTTCACGTCGGTCTTCGAGGCCACGTAGGTGGCGAGATAGCGGTCGGGCAGGAAGATCACGCTAGGCGCATTCAGGCTCTCGACCACCTGCACCGCGTTCGACGAGGTGCAGCAAATGTCGACCTCGGCCTTCACCTCGGCCGAGGTGTTGACGTAGGCAACGACCGGCACGCCAGGGAATTTCTCGCGCAGCAGGCGAACGTCTGCGCCGGTGATGCTGGCGGCCAGTGAGCAGCCTGCGCGCGAGTCCGGAATCAGCACCGTCTTGTCCGGGTTGAGCAGTTTTGACGTCTCCGCCATGAAGTGCACGCCGCACTGGACGATGATGCCGGCCTTCACCTTGGTGGCTTCGACCGCGAGCTGGAGCGAATCGCCGCCGATGTCGGCGACGCAGTGAAAGATTTCCGGGGCCTGGTAGTTGTGCGCGAGGATCACCGCGCCCCGCGCCGCCTTCAGCTCGTTGATCGCCTTGATTGTCGGCGCCATCAGCGGCCATTCGATCGGCGGGATCACCTGCTTCACGCGCTCATACAGGGATGCCGTGGCGCGCTCGACCTCCGGCGTCCAGTCCAGCGAGGGCATCGGCAGCGCAAGCCCCGGCCGGCTCGGCGCGGCGGGAGGGGAGCTGACGACATGGTCATGGACTTGATGGCCATTGATTTGGCCATTGATTTGGCCGGGCGGCCGGTTGGCGAAATCGTCGGGGCCGTAAATTCCAATGATCGGCATCGAAGCCTCCCTCGCATTGTTTATACTCAATTTGAGTATATACAGGTCCTGAATAGTCCGGCCGAGTGGCCGGAGCGAATGTCACCCAGCTCTTATATGCTCAAACTGAGTAAATCAAGAATAGCATGCTTTACCGAAGACGCCTAGGCGCTGCCGCACACATTCCCGTCAAGTGCCCGTCAGGCGAGGCCGCGTGAATTGCAATGCTCCGGTGGCAGCTCCCCGTGGAATGCAATCGTTTTTGACTTGGGATTTTCATGCAGGTGCATTAAACCGGGCTCATTCGCGGCTGCCGATTTGCAGAACCGCCAACGACAGACGAGGACCACCATGTCGACACAGATCGGCGAGCTCGCTCCGGCCTCACGTTCCTCGAACTGGCGCACCCCGGCTGTGATCATTCTCTGCGGCTGCGCCATCGGCATGCTCGGCTTCGGTCCGCGCTCGGCGCTTGGCTTCTTCGTGCAGCCGATGAGCCATGAGTTCACCTGGGGCCGCGACGTGTTCGGCCTCGCGATCGCCGTGCAGAATCTGCTGTGGGGCTTGGGTCAGCCTCTCGCCGGGGCGGTGGCGGATCGCTTTGGCCTGTTCCGGGTGATGTGTGTCGGCGCTCTGCTCTATGCCGGCGGCCTGCTCCTGATGCGCTACTCCTCGACGCCGCTGTCACTCAACATCGGCGCCGGCGTGATGGTCGGCTTCGGTCTTGCCGGCTGCTCGTTCAACCTGGTGCTGTCGGCCTTCAGCAAGCTGCTGCCGGCCGAGAAGCGCGGCCTTGCGCTCGGCGCCGGCACCGCGGCGGGATCGTTCGGGCAATTCCTGTTCGCGCCGATCGGCGTCGCGCTGATCGACAATTTCGGCTGGCAGCAGGCGCTCTCCGTGTTCGGCTTCCTGATGCTGCTGATCATCCCGCTGTCGCTGGCGCTCTCGACGCCGCCGGTCGCAAGCACGGCAACCGCGGCGCCTGCGGATGAGCAGACCTTCACCAAGGCGCTGGCGGAAGCCTTCGGTCACCGCTCCTACGTGCTCTTGGTGCTCGGCTTCTTCACCTGCGGTTTCCAGCTCGCCTTCATCACCGTGCATCTGCCGGCCTTCCTGGTCGATCGTGGCATCTCGGCGCAAACCGGCGGCTGGGTCATCGCGGCGATCGGCCTGTTCAACATCGTGGGCTCGCTCAGCGTCGGCTACCTCCAGAACTATCTGCCCAAACGCTACATCCTCTCGACCATCTACTTCACTCGCGCGCTCGCGACCCTTGCCTTCATCTCGTTCCCGATCACGCCGTTCTCGGCGATCGCGTTCGGTGCGATCTCCGGCCTGACCTGGCTGTCGACGGTGCCGCCGACCTCGGCGCTGGTGGCGCTGATGTTCGGCACGCGCTGGCTCGCAACGCTCTATGGCTTTGCCTTCGTCAGCCATCAGGTCGGCGGCTTCCTCGGTGTCTGGCTCGGCGGCATCGTGTTCGAGCGCTTCGGTTCCTATACGCCGATCTGGTGGCTCTCGATCGTGTTCGGCGTGCTTTCTGCACTGATCAATCTTCCGATCGTGGAGAAACCGGTGACACGGGCGGTTGCGCAGCCGGCCTGATCGGCTAAACATCCTCGACAAACAAGTCAGGGAGTTTAGTCGTGGCCACGTTCAAGGCGATCCGGATCGACAAGGCGGACAAGGGCACCACCGCGCAGCTGACGCAGTTCGATGAAGCCGAGCTGATGGACGGCGACGTCACCGTGCGTGTGGAATGGTCGACGCTGAACTACAAGGACGGCCTCGCACTTACCGGCAAGGCGCCGGTGGTGCGGCGCTTCCCAATGATCGCCGGCATCGATTTCGCCGGCACGATCGAAGCGTCCTCGCATCCGCAGTGGAAGGCGGGCGACAAGGTGGTCTGCACCGGCTGGGGCATGGGCGAAACCCATCTCGGCGCCTATGCCGAGAAGGCGCGGGTGAAGGGCGACTGGCTGGTGGCGCTGCCGCAGGGCCTGTCGGCGCGCGACGCCATGGCGATCGGCACCGCCGGCTTCACAGCGATGCTGTCCGTGATCGCCCTGGAGAAACAGGGCCTCTCGCCAAAGAGTGGTCCGGTGGTGGTGACGGGCGCCGCCGGCGGCGTCGGCTCGGTTGCGACCGCCGTGCTGTCGAAGCTCGGCTATCACGTCATCGCCTCGACCGGTCGCGCCGCGGAAGCAGATTATCTGAAGCATCTGGGCGCAGCCGAAGTGATCGACCGCAACGAATTGTCGGCGCCGGCGAAGCCTCTGGCCAAGGAGCGCTGGGCGGGTGGCGTCGACAGCGTCGGCTCGACCACGCTCGCCAACCTCCTGTCGATGACGAAATACGGTGGAGCGATCGCGGCGTGCGGCCTGGCGGCCGGCATGGACCTGCCATCTTCTGTCGCGCCGTTCATTTTGCGCGGAGTGTGCCTTCTCGGCATCGATTCGGTGATGTGCCCGATCGAGCCGCGGAAAGCCGCTTGGCAGCGCCTGGCGTCCGATCTGGACCGGACAAAACTAGCTGAAATCACTCAGGAAATTCCCCTCGCCGAGGTGCCCGACTGGGGCGCGAAAATTCTGGCCGGCGCGGTTCGCGGCCGCATCGTGGTAAAAATTGTCTGACGGCGTTCAGACTTTACCAACCAAGCTGCTCCAATGTTGCCATGGTTGGTATGGTAAGCAGCGGGTAAAGAGAGATAAGGCATCGCCCGCTGCGGGGGTTGGTTCGGAGTTGAGCATGCTTGCGCGTATTGTGTTGGGGGCTGTCACGGCGGCAGCGACGTTTGCGCCGGCCATTGCCGGGAGCATGAATGCTGACGAGGCGCGCCGTTTCGTCGCCGGCAAGGTGTTCGCCTTCACCTGTTTCGACGGCACCCGCGGTGCGGGCCGCATCCTCGACGACCTCGGTGCCGCCGGCGCGGTGCAATTCTCGGGCGCGGGCCCGGTGAAGCATCTTCGTCTGCCCGGCAATACGCTCCAAATCCGCGGCCAGAACGTCTGCGCCTCGATCAAGGGGATTCCGTTCGAGCCCTGCTTCAACCTGGAAAAGACCGATGATCGCAGCTTCCGCGGCTCGGTGTCAGGCATGGGCTTCGCCTATTGCGACTTCCACCATCAGGGCGGCAATCAGATGCTAATGGCGCGCGCCGCCGCGCGTCCGCGCTCGTTGCGCAGCTCGGAGCGGACCGGTTCGATCGCTGCACCCAACACCGAAGTCGCCGCGCGGGTCGAGACGCCGCGTGTCGAGAGCGGTCGCCTCGAGCCGGTGAAGTCGGAAGCCAAGTCGGAACCCGCGAAGGCCGAGGCTCCGCTGGAGCTGCGCCGCTCGACGCAGTGAGTTGGCTGCACAGGACAGCCGCACAGTTTTTCGTTGAAGAATCGATCGAGCACGAAGCCGCCGCGCCGTAGTCATACGGACGGCGGCTTTCATGCCTTGGTAGCTGTTCGCGTCCCAGTTTGCGTACGGCCGGGGGACGCCCCGACGCAAGGGGTTCAACGATGTCGCTGTACTTCTTCCGCATCAGCACCGGTCGCTATTCCGGCGCCGCCGATCAGCCGTACGAGTTCGAGGACCGCGCAGCGGCCTGGACTGAGATGACTGAGGTTTGTGCCAATCTGCTCGGCGGCATCGCCCGCGGCCTGAAGCCGAATGCCGAGTGGCGCATGGAGCTGCTCGACGAGAACAAGCAGCCGGTCTTTCGCGTCAGCCTTGTTGGAGAGACCGTCGGATGCAAAGCTTCCTAGGCTCCGACTTCAGGTTGCAATTTACAACTATGACGAGACCTTCTTGGTCGAACTGATCAATACGATCGCGGGCCAGACCAATCTGCTCGCACTCAACGCCACGATCGAGGCGGCCCGCGCTGGCGAAGCCGGCAAGGGATTTGCAGTGGTTGCCTCCGAGGTCAAGGCGCTCGCCGAGCAGACTGCGAAGGCGACTGGCGAGATCGGGCAGCAGATAGCCAGCATCCAGTCCGCGACCGAACATTCGGTCGGTACCATCAAGGCCATCAGCGATACCATCGAGAAGCTGTCGGAAATCTCCTCGACGATTGCGGCCGCCGTGGAAGAGCAGGGCGCCGCGACGTAGGAAATTTCTCGCAACGTGCAGCAGGCGGCGGCAGGCACTCATCAGGTGTCGTCCAACATCACCGACGTGCAGCGCGCCGCAAGCGAGACCGGCTCGGTGTCTTCTCAGATCCTGTCTGCCGCGCAAATGCTGTCCGGCGACAGCAACCGTCTCAAGCTCGAAGTCGGCAAGTTTCTCGGCTCTGTGCGCGCCGGCTGACGACGTTCAATAGGCATCGCTTGCAGCCGCCGCGCGCGAACCTGCGGCGGTCGCGCGCGTGCGTATTTCGCCCTGCGACCGTTAGCCTTGGAGATGTTGCTCCATCAAGCGCGGTGCAGCGCGAGATCCGTGCAGGTGCAGCGGATGATTGCAGAAAACAACGAATGTCCGCCCGCCCGGTAGTTTTACGTAGGACGATGTTAACGCCTGCTTGCGAGGATAGAGCGCAATCTTACGGGATAAGAACCAGCCAGCATTGTTGAACTGACCTCGGCCCGGTCGTCCGTCGTGACGCCTGTGGCGCAGGTGATGTGCGCGTTGCCAGGCATCGTTGGGATTTGTTGTGATGTCGAAGTTGTCGATCGTCTTCAAGCTGCTGACCGTGTTGTCAGTCCTCGTGCTCTCGCTCGCCGGTGTCGGCGTGACGGCGATCGGCACGATGCAGAACATCAACGCCCACACCGTCGAGATTGCGCAGAGCTGGCTCCCCAGCGTGCGTGCGCTCGGCTCGATGCGCGCCGACATTAACGAGCTGCGCGTCGCACTTCGTTTGCACCTGATGCAGGATAGTGCTGAAGGCAAGGATGCCGCAGAGAAGCGCCTCGCCTCGCTCCGCGAACGCATCGAGAAGACCCGCAAGGTCTACGAGCCGCTGATCACTGCCGCCGAGGAGCGCGCGCTCTACGAACAATGGGCGAAGGCGTGGGCCGAGTATCTGAATGGCGTTCAGGAGGTGATGGCGCTGTCGCGCAAGAGCGTCGGCCGCTTCCCGACCGATGCCAACGAGCTGTTGCAGACCAAGGTCGCGAAAATGGCCCAGGCCGCCGATCCGCTGCTCCAGAAGGGTATCGAGTTGAACAATCAGGGCGCCGAGCTGGAGACCAAGCAGGCGTCCGACAGTTACGCCACGATCTTCCGCGTCCTGGTCGGCATCATTGTGTTTTCGGTCGTGATCGCGATCGGCGCCGCGTATTATCTCGTGCGCGACGTCTCTCGTGGCATTGCTTCGATCATCCGTCCGATGCAGTCGCTCGGCCAGGGCGACCTCTCGGCCGACGTGCCGCATCGCGGCGACAAGACCGAGATCGGCGCCATGGCCGATGCGCTCCAGATCTTCAAGGAGGCGCTGATCGCCAAGAAAGCCGCCGACCAGGCAGCGGCGCGCGATGCCGAAGCCAAGATCGAGCGCGGCCGCCGCGTCGATGCCATCACGCGCAATTTCGAGGCCATGATCGGCGAGGTGGTCGAGACCGTGTCATCAGCCTCGACCGAGCTCGAAGCATCGGCAGCGACGCTGACCGGCACCGCCCAGCGCGGCCAGGAGCTCGCGACCGTCGTCGCCGCCGCCTCGGAGGAAGCCTCCACCAACGTCCAGGCGGTTGCTTCCGCCTCGGAGGAGCTGTCCTCCTCCATCACCGAGATCAGCCGCCGCGTGCAGGACTCGGCGCGGATGGCCGCAGAAGCCGTCGAGCAGGCGGCGCGGACCAACGAGCGCGTCAACGCGCTGTCTCAGGCGGCCTCGCGCATCGGCGACGTCGTCGAGCTCATCAACACCATCGCGGGCCAGACCAACCTGTTGGCGCTGAACGCCACCATCGAGGCCGCACGCGCCGGCGAGGCCGGCCGCGGCTTCGCCGTCGTTGCCTCGGAAGTGAAGGCGCTCGCCGAGCAGACCGCGAAAGCCACCGGCGAGATCGGTGCGCAGGTCGCAGGGATTCAGGCCGCCACGCAGGAATCCGTCAGCGCCATCCAGGAGATCGGCGGCACCATCGAGCGTCTGTCCGAAGTCTCCGCTGCGATCGCCGCCGCGGTCGAAGAACAGGGCGCGGCCACGCAGGAGATATCGCGCAACGTCCAGCAGGCTTCGCTCGGCACCCAGGAAGTATCGTCGAACATCACCAACGTGCAGCGCGGGGCGATCGAAACCGGCTCGGCCTCGACTGAAGTGCTGTCGGCGGCGAAATCACTGGCGACCGACAGCACCCGTCTGAGGGTCGAAGTCGCGCAGTTCCTGGAGTCGGTCCGCGCGGCCTAAAAGCGGCGCAGGCTCTTGGCTCACCTCTCCCGAAGGGAGAGGTCGGATCGCATCGAAGATGCGATCCAGGTGAGGGGACCTCCACTGATCCCTACGCGCTCGTCTGCGGAGCCGGCGGCGTTTGCCGCCGGAATAGGATGCGCTGGTAGAGCCAGCCGATCGCGACCAGCACGACGCCGAGGCACATGAACGACAGCGCGCGGTAGACGCCTGTCAGCGTCGACATATCGATGACGAAGGCCTTCAGGATCGTCAGCGCGATGACGGCGGCAGAGGCGAGCCGCGCCCGCTCCGAATTGACCAGGATGCCGACGCCGAGCAGCACCACGCCGAAGGCGAGCCAGCCGATCGAATAGGTGTATTGCTCCGCGCCCGTGGTGCCGCCATAGAGCAGGACCGGGCCGTGATAGAAGCGGCGGATCTCCAGCGTCACGTAGGTGAGCGCGAACACAAGTGCCCCGCCCGCAATCGTATTGGCATAGGCGGCGGGGCGATGGCCCGCCACCGCATAGGACAACAGCAGCATCAGCACCGCGGGGAGCGCATAGCCGAGCAGCAGCAGGTTGAACACGAGGCCGCCGACATTGACGCTGGAGAGCAGCAGCGGGTTCTCCAGGATCAGCAGGCCGAACACGCTGATGAGCCCGGCGATCGCGGTGAGCGCGACCGCGCCGACATTGTGCACGATGCTGTGGCTGCGCAGCCGCAGGCGCTCCAGCCCGATCGCCATCGCGAGCGTGACGCAGACTTGCAGCGAGAATTCCAGCAGCGAAGGCGGCGAGGTCATGCGGCCGCCGGTCGCAAGGTGCCGGATTTCCATGAAGGCGAGCAGCGCGGTGAACAGGACGGCCGCAGCCTCGACCATGCGCAGCGGCGCATCGTCGGCACGGCGGCGCAGGAACATGCTCGCGCCCCAGAACGACAGCGCCGGCAGGCCATAGCCCCACAACAGCCAGTTCAGAATCGGCGTGGTGCCGACGGCATCGCCGACGATGCAGGGATCATAGACGATGCGTGCCGTGACGATGCCGGCGAAGACGGCGGCGAGCCAGCGCAGGAACGGGATCGACCGCTGCATCGAGATCCAGGCAGTGCCGAGCGACATCAGCGCGAGCGCGATGGTGAGCCAGCCCTTCTCGAGCGCGAAGGTCAGCGCCAGCGCGAGCGCGCCGAGCGTACCGGTCGCGAACAGCGCCGTCGAGATCATGGCGCCCGGCCGGGTCTCGCGCCGCGTCAGCGATTCGGTCGCAGCACCAAAGGCGGCAGCGAGCAGCACGGCGAGGATCGCAAACGGGATCGAGCGGTCGAGATGGGCGATGCGGGCGAAGAGCGCAACCAGGATCGCGATCGGCGTCGCGACCGCACTTGCCGACCACACCACCGGGATGATCGCCGAATTGGACCGGCCCTGCGCGAGGAAGCCTGCGATGCCGAAGCCCGCGGCGAAGATCGCGGCCGTGACCAGATGCAGTGTCACCGAACTATCGGTGGGGACAGGACCGATGCCGGCCATGGGGCCGCCCGGCAGCACCAGCATGTCGGGATTGGCCCGCACCGCCCATTCCGCGAACACGATGAAGACGGTCGCCGCAGCCGCGCCCAGTGCACCCGTTGCCGCCGGCGCGCGCCAGGCGACAAACAGCGTCCCTGCGACCAGCAGGGTGAAGGCAATGAGCGCCAGATCGGCATGCGCGCTCGACAGCACGATGATCATTGCCGCGAACAGATAGGCGCCGAGCGAGCTCGACGACACTGGCTCGATCTCGCCGTCCTCGATGGTCGGGCCGAACATGAAACCGCAGACGACGAGAAGCGCAGCGAGCGTGAAGCCCGCAATGACGTGGAAGGCGTGCGGGGCCACCTGCAGCTCGAGCTCGAGCCCCATGAAGGTCCAGAGCACCGCGAAGACGATCGTAGTCACCGCGAGCCAGCGCCATAGCCGGATGCGGGCAAGGCCGAAGCTCGCTGCGGTGACGATGGCAAGATAGATGTAGAGCGCCCAATAGTCCGGCTTGCCGCTGGAGACGAGGACCGGCGTCACGAACGCGCCGACGACGCCGAGGCCGGCGAGCGCGGGCCCGTGGAGCAGCGCGGCGGCCAGCGTGCCGAGCGCGACGAGGCCGAGCAGCACGAAGGCGGTGGCGGGCACCAGGAAGCCGTAGAGCGCGTAGGCTGCATAGATGGTCGCGAACGCCACCGCCGTGCCGGCCGCGGTGAGGATCGCGGGGATGTTGGCGATCGGCAGCGCCGCGATGCTGGAGATGCTCTCCTTGCGCCGTGTCCATTCGCCGGCACCGAGCAGCGCCAGCGCGAACAGGCCGCCGAGGAACACGCGCACGCCGGGCCCGACGAGGCCGGCCTCGATCGAATAGCGCACCATGAAGAAGCCGCCGAGCGCGAGCGCAAGCCCGCCGATCCACACCACCCAGCGCGTGCCGAGTCGCTCCTCGAAGCCGGGTGCGGGTGCAGGCAGGGGTGGCGGTGCATCGGCCTCGGTGCTCGTTCCGAGCGGCGGCGGCGAAACGGGTTCGGCGAGGGCCGGGGGCGCCTGCTCGGCTTCCGGCGCAAGCGGCGGCGGCTCCGCGGCGGCCGTCGCGGTTGCGGGCGCCTGCTCCCAAGTCGGCGTAAGTGGCGGCGGCTTAACTTGCCGCTGCGCGTCAAACATCTCTTCGAGCGAGCTCAGCCGGCGGCGCAGCTCAGCCGCCTGACTGGAGGCCTTGATCGCGATCAGGAAGGCGGCGATCGCAAGGATCAACGCAAAGACGTCAAACGGGCCGTCGAACATGAAGCCTCCAGGCAACCGGCGGGCAGGGCCGATCGCAAATTCTTAATCTAGCGCCGGGAGCGTACGCGCAAGCCCGGCGCGGGCCGCTCCTGGAGTACTTCGCGGCGGAAGCGATAGAGTGCCGCCGGGCGTCCCCCGGTCTGTGTCGACATCGCCCCGGTCGGTTCGACCAGGGCTTCCATTTCGACGAGGCGGCGGAAATTCTGTTTGTGCAGGTGCCGGCCGGAGATGGCCTCCACCGTATGCTGCAATTCCGTAAGTGTGAATTCGGCGGGCAAAAGTTCAAAAACAACAGGACGATACTTCAGTTTTGCGCGTAGCCGCGCGATGGCTGTGGCGAGGATGCGCCGGTGATCGAACCGCATCGAGGTCCCAAGCGCGGGAAGCCTCTTGCGCGCTAATGCCGCAGGCCTGCCGTCGCGCCGCGCCTCCTCGATCATCCCGGCCTCGTACAGGAGCTCATAGCGATCGAGCACGCGCTCCTCGTCCCAGGGCGCACCGTCGAGACCGAAATAGAACCGCACGCGATCCTTTCGCGGCAGCGCCCGCGTCGTCTGCGGCGTCTCCTCCTCGGCCCATTTCGTCAGCGCCGGGATGATGTCGCGGGCGATGATCTCTGGCGGCTGCTCGCGCCAGTCTTCCCAGGGGAAGAAGCGATACCATGGCTCGAAGCTCGCGCCGGTCGCGGCGAGCTCGCCGCTGGCGGCGCGCGTCAGCGCGAGATAGCCGATCGACACCATATGCGGGCCGGTGTCGCCGGCATCGGCATGACGGCCGCGATCGCCGAAGGTGTAGAGCTGCTCGACATAGCCGAGCCGCAGGCCCGTCTGTTGCTCGACCCAGGCGCGCAGGCCGATCTCGAAGGTGCGATGGGCGAGCGCATCGAACGGCCCGAACGGCAGGCCGGCAAGCCCATCACCGCCGCGCGCGGTGAGGATCAGCGGCTCGTGGTCCTCGATCGCGACGATGGCCGCGGTCAGGCCAATCTCGATCGGCGTCAGGAGCGTCTCGCTCATGCGGCTGATGTCGCGGCTGTTGCGAAAAAGATATGTCGGCTCATTGAACAAATCTCGCCGCGAGCTCGCTGCACCTCTCCCGCTTGCGGGAGAGGTCGAGCCAAAGGCGCGGGTGAGGGCTCTCTCCAAGCCGGGAGAACCCCGATGCGGAAGCACCCTCTCCCCAACCCTCCCCCGCAAGCGGGAGAGGGGGCGCAGTCCCATAGCCGCTGCTATTCGACTCTCGCCTCATTCGAGCTCGATCACGAAGGGACGGCCCTCGACCATCATCGCGCCCGGGCCCATCTCGTCGAGCGCGCGCAGCATGCGGCCGTCGCGTCCCAATGCACGGTCGGCGAGGCCGACGATGCGCCGGTTCGGCGAGGCGATGGGCGAGGCTGCGCGGATCTTCCTGGCGATCTCGATCTCATCGCGGTTCGGATTGAGTGCGCATACCGCTGCAAACGCGCTCGCCGTGGAGCGGCTGATGCCGGCGTAGCAATGCACCACCAGCGGCGCGCTACGGTCCCAGCCGCGCACGAAGGTCAACACCTGCTCGATATGCGTCTCTGACGGTGCGACGAAGCCGTCCATCTCCTCGATGATGTCGTCCATCGACACCTTGAGATGATTGGCCGGCAGCACGGACACGGGCCGCGCCACCTGCTCGACATTGGCCATCACCGTCAGCACGTGGCTGGCGCCGGTGAGGCGGACGGTTTCGGGAAGCGCGGCGAGGGAACAGACGTGGATCATGGCGGACCTTTTTGGCGCCGATTATAGCGAGCGGCCGTAGGGTGGGCAAAGGCACATCGCGCCGTGCCCACCGTTTCGCGCTGCGTACATCTCGCCTTGCTGGTGGGCACGCTCCCGCCTTCGCTCTGCGGGCTACGGCGGACAAGTCGCTTTGCCTACCCTACGAAGGGATGGTGTTACGCAAACACCGCGTTGAACCGCTCCAAAAACTGCTTCTCGGCCCGTGCCGCAGTCCAGGGCGTGAGATAGTCGCGCTGGACGCCGTCGGGCAGGCCCGGATCGCGGCCGAACAGGCGCCTTGCCTCGTTTTCGCTGAAGCCGGCGAGCTCGGTTGCCTCCAGATAGGCCGCGCCGCGATCGGCGGCTTTGATGGCTTGCGTGATTTCCTCTGGCAGCACCGGCGGCAAGCCGAAGCGGATGTGGATGGCGCCGAGCAGGCGCTTTTCGACCGCCTTGTAATGGCCGTCGAGCACAGCCTTGAACGGCGAGATCATGTCGCCGATCACATATTCGGGCGCGTCATGCAGCAACGCGGCCAGCCGTATGCGTTGATCCACGCGCGGCATCTCGTGCCGCATCACCGTCTCCACCAGTAGCGTGTGCTGCGCGACCGAGAAGATATGGGCGCCAACGGTCTGCCCGTTCCAGCGCGCCACCCGCGCCAGTCCATGCGCGATGTCGGCGATCTCGACATCGAGCGGGGAGGGATCGAGCAGGTCGAGCCGCCGTCCCGACAGCATGCGCTGCCAGGCGCGGGACTGCGCATCGCGCGCGGTCTTCTTCGCCGTCATTTGACCTTGAGGCGCGGCTTGCGCTGCGTCTTGCCGCAGCTTGCATGACAATGGCAGTCGACCAGATGGTCGTTGACCATGCCGGTCGCCTGCATGAAGGCATAGACGATGGTCGGGCCGACGAACTTGAAGCCGCGCGCGGACAGCTCCTTGGAGATCTGCACCGACAGCGGCGTTGAGGCCGGTACGCTCGCGGTGGTCTTGAAATGGTTGACCTTGGGCTCTCCGTCCATGAAGTCCCAGAGGAGCTTCGAGAAGCCCGGCCCCTTCTCCATGATCTCGAGATAGGACTTTGCGCTCAGGATCGCTCCGTCGATCTTGGCCTTGTTGCGGACGATTCCGGCGTCGTTCATCAGCGCGTGCACCTTCTTGGGCGTGTAGCGCGCGATCTTCTCCGGCTGGAAATCATCGAAGGCTTTGCGGAAATTGTCGCGCTTGCGCAGGATCGTGATCCAGGAGAGGCCGGCCTGGAAGCCGTCGAGCATCAGCTTTTCGTAGAGTGCGCGGTCGTCATATTCCGGCACGCCCCATTCGGTGTCGTGATAGGCGACATAGAGTGGATCTTCGCCGGGCCAGGGGCAGCGTGTCAGGCCGTCGGGATGCAGGCGAGGGGCGCGGCTCATGCGATGGGTTGTTTCGTTGGAATGCGCACGATGTCGGGTTCGGCGAGTGTCAGCGCGAGGCCGCCCGCGGTGAGGGGCTGGCCCGCATCGAGCGCATCGGCGACTCGGTCGACGCGCACCAGCGCGATGCCTTTGCCGCCGGCGGTCGAGCCGATAGTGCCGACCGGCTTGTCGCCGGCGAGAATGGTGGCGCCAATCTCGGGCGAGGGGCCCTCGAGCAACACTTTTACGCTGCGGGTTCGCGCGGTGCCGCGATGCTGCATGCGCGAGACGACCTCCTGGCCGACGTAGCAGCCCTTGTCGAAATCAATGCCGGCAAGCCGGTCCATGTTGGTCTCGTGTGGGAACGCGTCGCTGTACATGAAGTCCAGCCCGCCGCGCGGCACGCCGAGCGCGATACGGTAGGCGTCGTATTCGCTGGCATCGACGAGCTCGGCGCCGATGAGATCGGACAGCTTCTGCTTGAGATCCTCGGGGATCAGGATGCGATAGCCGAGCTCGCTATGGCGCGGATCGGCGAAGCCGAGGTCGGGCTGAGCGGCAGGCTGGCCGTCCCACGCCGCGAGCACGCCCAGCGCATCGGAGAGGTTTTCCACCGTGACCTTGGCGCGCAGCTTGTAGAATTTCAGCTTGGTGGCGAGGCCTTCGGCCAGCGCTTTAGGGCAATCGATCAGGAACCCGCCGCCATGGCCGGCGGGCACCTCCGTGATCAGGAAATCGACGATGATCTTGCCCTGCGGCGTCAGCAGCGCACCGAATCGCCCCAGGCCCGGCTTGAGCCTGTCGACATCGGTGGTGACGAGGCCGTTGAGGAAGTTGCGCGCATCCTCGCCCGCGACCTTGACCACGCCCCGGTCGGGAAGAAACGCTGATTTCATACGAAAATCTCTTGCGACATGTTGCTGCGGAACGTAAGCCCGCAAGCCACAAACGACAAGACCTCGAGCCCTGCGCTTGGGGATGAGAGAGGCCCTTAGCCATGACCCAGCGTTTCGACGTGATCCTCAAAGGCGGCACCGTCGTCAACCAGGACGGCGAGGGCTTGCGCGACATCGGCATCACGGGCGGCCGCATCGCCGAGATCGGCGCGTTGTCGCAAGGCAGCGCCGCGGAGGTGATCGACTGCCAGGGCCTGCACATCCTGCCCGGCGTGATGGACACGCAGGTGCATTTCCGCGAGCCCGGGCTGACCCACAAGGAAGACCTTGAGACGGGTTCGCGCAGCGCCGTGATGGGCGGCGTCACCGCCGTGTTCGAGATGCCGAACACCTCTCCGTTGACGGTAACGGAAGCCGAATTCACCGACAAGGTGAAGCGGGCCCATCACCGCATGCATTGCGATTTCGCCTTCTTCATCGGCGGCACCCGCGAGAACGTACAGGACCTGCCGGTGCTTGAGCGCGCGCCCGGCTGCGCGGGCGTCAAGGTGTTCATCGGCTCCTCAACCGGCGCGCTGCTGGTGGAGGACGACGAGAGCCTCCGCGGCATCTTTCAGGTCATCCGTCGCCGCGCCGCGTTCCACGCCGAGGACGAGTATCGCCTCAACGACCGCAAGTCGTTGCGCATCGAGGGCGACGCGCGCTCGCATCCGATCTGGCGCGACGAGACCGCGGCGCTGATGGCGACGCAGCGCCTCGTCAAGCTCGCGCACGAGACCGGCAAGCGCATCCACGTGCTGCACATCTCGACCAAGGAAGAGATCGAGTTCCTGCGCGATCACAAGGACGTCGCCTCCTGCGAGGCGACGCCGCATCATCTCACGCTGGTCGCGCCGGAATGCTACGAGCGGCTCGGCACGCTGGCGCAGATGAATCCTCCGGTGCGCGGGGCAGATCACCGCGCGGGCATCTGGCGCGGCATCGAGCAGGGCATCATCGATGTGCTCGGCTCCGACCACGCCCCGCATACGCTGGAAGAGAAGCAGAAGGCTTATCCGGCATCGCCCTCCGGCATGACCGGCGTGCAGACGCTGGTGCCTATTATGCTCGATCACGTCAATGCCGGCCGGCTGTCGCTGGCGAGGTTCGTCGATCTCACCAGCGCCGGTCCCGCGCGGCTCTACAACATGGCCTGCAAGGGCCGCATCGCCGCCGGCTACGATGCCGATTTCACCATCGTCGACTTGAAGCGCAGCGAGACAATCACCAACGAGTGGGTGGCGTCCAAAGCCGGCTGGACCCCCTACGACGGGTTGCGCGTCACCGGCTGGCCCGTCGGCACCTTCATCCGCGGCCGCCGCGTGATGTGGCAAGGCGAGCTGGTGACGGCCTCGCAAGGCGAGCCGGTGCGGTTTCTGGAGACCTTGAGGGCGTAGAGAGCTCGGTCAAGCCTCTCCTTCCGCTGTCATGCCACGCGAAGGCGTGGCATCCAGTACTCCGCGGCGATACTTGGCTGATACGATTGCCGCCTCGGGAATACTGGATTGCCCGCCTTCGCGGCCAATGACAGAGTGCCCGGAAGCGCAAGTTCAATTGGGAGAGAGTAATGTCCCCGCGGACACCCCTCATCACCACCGAGCAACTCGCAGCCATCCTCGACAATCCCAAGCTTCGCCTCTACGACTGCACGACCTACAACGAGCCGGTGCCACCGGGCAGCGACCTGCCTTATCGCGCGGTGCCGGGCGACAAGACGTTTGCGGCCGGCCACATTCCGGGCGCCGATTTCCTCGATCTGCAAGGCGAGTTCTCCGACGCCTCCGCGCAACAGTTTTTCATGATGCCGGATCTGGCCCAGCTGGAGGCCGCCTTCGGCCGCCATGGACTCGACGCGAACAAAACCATCGTGCTCTACAGTATCGGCACGATGATGTGGTCGACGCGGTTCTGGTGGATGCTGCGCTCGCTCGGCGTCGATGCGCTTGTGCTCGACGGCGGTTTCGACAAATGGAAGGACGAGGGGCGGCCGGTCGTATCGGGCGCACCGAAGGGCTATCCGGCCACGACGTTCCAGGCTGCACCTCGCCCAGGCTACTTCGTCGACAAGAACATCGTGAAGGCGCGGATCGGCGATCCCGCGACGGTGATCGTCAACGCGCTCGGTCCGCAGTTTCACCGCGGTCTCGAGCCGAGCCGCTACGGCCGGCCAGGCCGCGTTCCCGGCAGCGTCAACGTTCCCGCCGCGACGCTCACCAATGCCGACAAAACGCTGACGACACTGGCCGATGCCGAGGCCAAATTCACCGCCCAAGGCGTTACGCGCGATAAGAATGTGATCCTGTATTGCGGCGGCGGCATCTCGGCGACGATCGACCTGTTCCTGCTGACCCAGCTCGGCTACGACAAGCTCACGCTCTATGACGCCTCGATGGGCGAATGGGCGAGGGATCCCGCCCTGCCGATCGAGACGGACTAAGGAAGGCGCTTCTTATCTTCTCGCCTCCAGTGGCGCCTAAGAAACTCGGGAACCTTTCCTCAGAGGCTGCATCCAATAGCCAGATCGAACGGAGATGGGTAACCGCAATGCAACCGACCGCAGCCGGCCTATCCGCCGGCGTCAGAACCGCGGAAGCAGAGCTGATCGACCGGGCGAGGGGTCGCGACGAGGCCGCCTTGCGCGAGATCATGCAGGCCAACAACCGCAGGCTCTACCGCCTCGCGCGCGGCATCCTGCGCAGCGACAGCGAGGCCGAGGATGTGGTGCAGGAGACGTATGTCCGTGCCTTCACCCACCTCGACGGTTTTCGGGGCGAGGCCGGGTTGTCGACCTGGCTGTCGCGCATCGCCATCAACGAGGCGCTCGGCCGGGTGCGCAGCCGAAAGCCCGATGTCGAGCTCGGCGCAATACCAGATGATGCCGCGCTGGATGCGCAGATCATCAAGTTTCCCGTTTCTCCCGCAGGCGATCCGGAAAGGACCATGGCCCAACGTGAAATCCAGCGCGTGGTCGAACGCGCAATTGACGAGTTGCCGGATGTCTTCCGCATGGTCTTCGTTGCCCGGGTCATGGAGGGGATGACCATCGAGGAGACCGCCGATTTGCTCGGCGTAAAGCCCGAAACCGTGAAGACGCGACTGCACCGCGCCCGCACCATGCTGCGCGAGAATGTCGAGAAGGAGATCGGGCCAGTGGTGATGAATGCGTTCCCGTTCGCGGGATGGCGATGTGAGCGCTTGACCGTATCAGTGCTGAAGCGGCTCGGCTTCAGCGGCTAAAGTTTTCGGGAACGTTTGCGCGAAATATCCATCCAATTCCTGTGAAGCAACGCGCCGGCCCAAACGTCCGGCACCACAGGAGTATCAAGCCATGTTCTTCCGACCGAGCGCGGCGATCGCCGCAGCCGTTCTGCTGTCCAGTCCTGCGCTGCTGCAAGGCGCGAGTGCAGCCGACAAGCCTACCGATCCGCAGATCGCCCATATTGCCTACACCGCGGGCGTGATCGACATCAACGCAGCGAAGCACGCGATGAAGAAGGCCAAGAACAAGGACGTCAAGGCGTTTGCTGAGGACATGGTGCGCGACCATGAGGCCGTCAACAAGCAGGCGCTCGCGCTGGTCAAGAAGCTGAACGTCACGCCTGAAGACAACGACACCAGCCGCGCGCTGTCCAAGCAGGCGAGCGACAAGCTGGCTGAGCTCGACAAGCTGAGCGGCGCCGCCTTCGACAAGGCCTATGTCCAGAACGAGGTCGCCTACCACAAGGCGGTCAACGGCGCGCTGGAGACCCAGCTCATTCCGTCCGCGAGCAATAACGAGCTGAAGAGCCTGTTGCAGACCGGCCTGAAGATCTTCCAGGGTCATCAACAGCACGCCGAGCACGTCGCGGCCGAGCTAAAATAGGAGAGTGCGATGAAGCCGGGACGCCTCGCTTCGATCGCGCTTGCGGTCATGTTCCTGTCCATGGTCGTCCCGGCGCGTGCGGCGACCATTCAAATCACGATGGATAATCTCGTGATCTCACCGGCCGAAATGTCGGCCAAAGTCGGTGACATCGTTGAGTGGATCAACAAGGACATCTTCGCACACACAGCCACCGCGACCAACGGCGATTTCGACGTCGCTCTGCCGCCGAAGAAGTCCGCGACGTTCGTGGTGAAGAAAGCGGGAACGGTCGATTACTATTGTCGCTATCATCCCAATATGAAGGCGACTCTGAAAGTCGAGCCCTGACGCCAGGAGCGCATTCCCGATCGCATCGGGAATGTCTCACGGTCATCGTCAGACTAAGCTCGTCCGCGCTCAATCGCTTCTGTGCGATAAATCCGCAGCAGACTTCGCGAGCACGTCGCAAAGTCATTCATCCGTCAACTGGCCCCGTCCGTGGCGGGGCCATTTTTGGAACAGGAGTTATTGTCTGGAGATTCCGACCGAGAACTCGCCGTTGCGAATGCGGCCAGGAAAGCCCTCGACGAACTTCGCCACCGCGTCCTCGCCATAGGTGCCGACGAGCTCGGCAAACGCCGCGAACAGGCTCGCCTGCGCCAGGCAATCGCCGTCGACGCCGTCATGGCGCGCCTCGGCCCAGGCCTCGTTGAGATAGCTCAGCGCAGCCTGCTTCTGCTCGTGATCGGGCAGCGGCGCGCGGGCGGGGGCGTAGGAAATCGGCTGGCTCATGAAACTCGGTCAGGGCTGGGGCGCGATCCACGGCGATGCGCTGTGCGAGAGGTGTAGCACGGGCGTTAACGACCGCTAGGCCACATCTTTAAGAACGGTTAACGCCTGTGAACAAAGTCGATGACAGAGTTCCATCCGGGTCATTTCCGGCCGCGCGCAGTGCGAACCGGACGGAGAGCTCAGTTCGCGTAACGCGCCGTGAGATCGCGCGAGATCTTCGAGCCTTCCTCGATATAGCGGCGGATCGCCACCGTCGCCGCGGGCGTGCAGCTCCGGTAGGTCTGCTGAAAGCCGTTATAGCCGCGGTTGAAGGCGGCGATCATGCGGGTGCGGCGCTCGCCGGAGGGGGTTTCGGCATCGATCAGCGCCTGCATCTCGCTGCGCCATTTGTTGCCCTCGTTGGACCCGCAGATGCCGCGCAGATAATGCAGCCCGCCGAGGATCTCCGCCAGCCGCTGCAAATCGCCGTCAAACGGCGCCGCCACGTCCTGAGCCCGGCCGGGCGCAGAGGCGCAAGCGAGAATCAGGGCGAAAATGGCCAGAAGTCGCATGGACATTGGCGGGGTGTATGCCTCCTCGGGGCGTTGCACGCAAGGCGGGGCGTCAGTCTCCGATCAGGCGTGCGGCGGACTGGATGACCTCCTCCAGTCCCCCGGTCAGCTTGAGCTCGCCGAGGCCGGCGATGGCATCCGGGGCGATCCAGCGGTAGTCGTCGAGCTCGTCGTTCAGAGCCGGTTCCTTGGCCACCCAGCGGGCGGCAAAGGACATGATCAGGTAATGACCGGCTCCGGCTGCCGCCGGCAGCACCTCGCGCCAGCCGGCGAGGCCAATGATGTCGATGGCAAGCCCGGTCTCCTCGTCGACTTCGCGCAGCAGGGCCTGGTGCAGCGATTCGCCGAACTCGACCCGACCCCCGGGCAGCGAATAGAACCCCTTTGCGGGCGAACGGGCGCGGCGGGTCAGAAGCACCTTGCCGTCGCGAAAAATCGCGGCACTGACCGCGATCTGGGGATGGGACAGCTGGACCGCGGAAGCCACGGTTCAGTTCGCCATGATGTTGTCGATGTCGGCTTCCGCGCCGCCATTGATGATGCCGCCGCAGGCCGCGATCAGCGGCTTGACCCATGCCGTGGCCTGCTCGGCGAGCCGAACGCGCGTCGTGTCCTTGTCGACCTCGCGCATGGCCGAGCCGACCGCGGTCAGGATCGAGGTCATGGTGTCCGTGATGTGGTCGAACTGGGCCCGCACCTTGGGATCCGCCTTCTCATAAGCCTCGATGGCGAGGTCGCGCGCCTTAAAATTCGACGCCGTGAAATGCTCGGCATAGGACAGCGGCGTCCAGGTCAGAAAATCTTCCGCGCATTCCGGCATGTCAGGGACCATTTCCAGCAGCATCACGGCTTCATTGAAATGGTTGAGATAGTCGGTGGCAAGCCCCGTCCGCGGGTTGATGTTGGCGACGCGCAGCCGCTCGGCCCAGGCGGCGGCCTCGGGGCCCGTCTGTACATGCGTCCGCGCGGGCTGGGAGGCCGTTGAGCTCATTCGCCGCAGTGTTAACGTTCGGGGTTAAAAGGACCTGAACGGACCCTATATAGACCCCCTGGGATGTGTGGACGCTTTGTCATAACTTCGGCCCCCGCGGCTTTGCGGCAATTGTTCGGCTATGTCGAGCAGCCGAATTTTCCGCCCCGGTACAACGTGGCTCCGACGCAGCCGATTCCGGTCGTATGGATCGAGAACGGCGCGCGCCATTTCCGCCTGATGCGTTGGGGGTTTTTGCCGGGCTGGGTCAAGGATCCTCGCGGGTTTACGCTCCTGATCAACGCCCGCTGCGAGACGGTGCTGGAGAAGCCCGCCTTCAGACACGCGATTCGCCGCCGGCGCGGCCTGATCCCGGCGGACGGCTATTTCGAGTGGAAGGTGGAGGGCGGCCGCAAGCAGCCCTTCTTCATCCATCGCGCCGATGGCGCGCCGCTCGGCTTTGCCGCTTTGTTCGAGACCTGGATCGGGCCGAATGGCGAGGAGCTCGACACGGTCGCCATCGTCACGGCAGCGGCCGGCGAAGATCTCGCGGGGCTGCATGACCGCGTGCCCGTCACCATCAGCCCGCGCGATTTCGAGCGCTGGCTCGATTGCCGCAGCGACGAGATCGATGCGATCCTGCCGCTGATGACCGCTCCGCGCATTGGCGAATTCGCCTGGCACCCGGTCTCCACCCGCGTCAACCGCGTCGCCAATGACGACGAGCAGTTGCTGTTGCCGATCAGCGCCGAGGAGATGGAGGCGGACGTCGTGAAGCCGAAGAAGGGAGTGCGGAAGGCGGCGGTTGGGTCGGTGGATGACGGGCAGGGGTCGTTATTCTGATCGCCGATGCCGTAGGGTGGGCGAAGCGAAGCATGCCCACCATCGTGCGCCAAGAAATCGACAGGTGGTGGGCACGGCGCGTTGCGCCTTTGCCCACTCCCTACGGCAGCGGCATATGTCGCGGCTTACACAATCTCCTTCGCCCTCAGCTCCGCGATCTCCGCCGCATCGAACCCCAGCTCGCCCAGCACAGCGTCCGTATCCGCCCCAAGCTCCGGCGCCATGCGGTCCAGCTTGCCGCCGCCATGGGCGAGCTTGAATCCGCTGCCGGCAAAGCGCAGGCGGCCATAAGGCGTGTCCAGCTCCTGGATCGCGCCGCGCGCCTTGATTTGCGGGTGGTCGATCACCTCCTCGACCTTCCAGATGCTGGCGCAGGGTGCGCCGGCATCTTCCAGGATAGTCTCCCATTCGCGCGCCGGCCGTGCCGCCAGCGCGGCCTCGATGATGGCGCGAAGCGCGCCCTCGTTCTCGTTGCGGGAGAACCAGTCGGCGAAGCGCGGATCGCTCATCGTGTCCTCGCGGCCGAGCGCAACCATGAGCGCGCGGTACTGCTTCTCGTTGTTGACGGCGAGCAGGATGTGACCATCGCCGCATTTGAACAGGTTGGCCGTGGTCCTGCGGCTCACCGCCTGGTTGCCCGAGAGCGTTTGACGATGGCTGGCAACGGACCAATCCGCGATCTGGCCCGAGAGGAACGCCAGCGTCGCCTCCAGCATGGAGACGTCGATGAGCTGGCCCTTGCCGGTGCGGTCGCGCTGATACAGTGCGCTCGACACGCCGAACGCCGCGGTCGCGCCCGACAGCACGTCGCATACCGCAAAGCCCGCGCGCGTCGGTCCGGTCTCGGGATGGCCGGTGATCGCCATGATGCCGGACAGCGCCTGCATCTTGCCGTCATAGCCGGGCCGTAGGCGGTCCGGCCCGGTCTGGCCGAAGCCTGACACCGCGCAATAGATCAGCTTCGGATTGATGGCGGATAGAGCCTCGTAGCCGATGCCGAGCTTGTCCATCACGCCGGGACGGAAATTTTCCATGACGACGTCGACCTGGCTCGCGAGCTTCTTCACGATCGCGCTCGCCTCGGGCTTTTGCAGGTCCAGCGTCAGGCTGCGTTTGTTGCCGTTGATGGCCTGGAACGCCGGCGCCAGCCCGCGCTCGGCCCATTCGCGGCTGAGCGGCGTGCGGCGCATGTCCTCGCCCTCGCGCCGCTCGACCTTGATGACGTCGGCGCCAAGTAGCGCGAGCTGATAGCTCGCATAGGGGCCGGCCAGCACTTGCGTGAAGTCCAGGATCTTCACGCCCTCGAACGGTCGCATTACGTCGCTCTCCCTTTTGTCTTCGTTTATTGGAGGATGTCAGGCGGCGCGGTTGCCGCGCGCGATCTCCTTCTGCTTGTCGAATTCGGCGCGGCGGCGCGCCAGCTCTTCCGGCGAAAGCTGCGCCACGTTGTTGTAGTCGAGCTTCCAGGAGGCATCCTCGCTCCAGCGCAGCGGCGATTGCATCGTCGTCTGCGGGCCGCTGGCGGTCTCCAGCAGCCGCAGCGCCAGCTCCAGCGTCTGCGCCTGCGAGGCGATGTCATGCGGCTTGCCGGCGGAATTGCCGAGCGGGAAATCCGAGAAGAGGAAGCGCGGCACGGCGGCGTGCTCGACGATGTCCTTGGCGCAGCCCATGATCACGGTGGCAATGCCGTTCCGCTCCAGGTGCCGCGCCACCAGCGCGGTGGTCTGGTGGCAGACCGGGCAGTTCGGCACCAGCAGCGCGACGTCAACCGCGTCCGCGAGGCAGCGCGCCAGGATCTCCGGCGCGTCGGTCTCGAGCGTGACGCGATGGCTGCGGTTGGTCGGCGCGCCGAAGAAGCGCGGGGCGACCTCGCCGATGCGGCCAGCGGCGCTGGCCTTCAGCAGCTGCGGCAGCGGAAACCAGGTGCCGCTGTCGGTCGCGCTGGTGTGCTTGCGGTCGTAGCCGATGTGCGAGATGCGCAGATCGTGCTGCTTCGACGTATCGCCGTCATAGACCTGGTAAAACTTCGCGCCGCCATTATACGCCGCGCCCGGCCCCTGGTCGCCCTTGCTCGGGTCGAACGGTGCGGCCGTGGTGATGATCGTCACGCGCGACTGCGCCAATGGTTTCTTCAGCGGCTGGAACGGTGCCTCCGTGTAATGCGCCCAGCGATACGGCGTGGTGTAGCCGATCGCCGCGTAATAGTCGCGCGTGCGCTGCATGTAGGGGACGGGAGAATCGTAGTCGGGCGCAAAGCCGAATTCGTCGTCGCGCGGAGCGGACATGGGCGCATCTCCTGGTTCTTGGTTAGGGGCCAGACTAGAGATAGATTTGGGGGCGCTCAACGGGGGCGAGCAGGACGCGGGACAGAATTGCAGGCTCGATAGAGCGAGCCGCGCTCTTCCCTCTCCCCTTGTGGGAGAGGGTGGCTCGCCGCGTCGCGGCGAGACGGATGAGGGGTATCTCTCCGCGAGTCCAACTCCCTCAGGAGTTCGGGGAAGCATACCCCTCATCCGGCGCTTCGCGCCACCTTCTCGCACAAGGGGAGAAGGGAAGAAGCCGGCCGCAAGCTCACCTGAACACGTGCAACGCCACATATTGCAGCAGCATGATCGCCTTGGCGTCGATGATGCGGCCGTCGGCGATCATCGCCAGCGCTTCGTCGATGGCAAGCTCCAGCACCTCGATGTCCTCGCCCTCGTGCGCGAGGCCGCCACCGTCGCTGACCCGCATCTCCGGCTCGTATTCGGCGACGAAGAAATGGAGCTTCTCGGTGATGGCGCCCGGGCTCATGAAGGCCTCGAACACCTTGTGGACATCGTGCAGGCGATAGCCGGTTTCCTCCTCGGCCTCGGCGCGAATGCGCACCTCGGGGGCGGCGTCATCCAGCACGCCGGCGGCGGCTTCGATCAGCAGATCGTCGTAGCCGCGAATGAACGCCGGCAGGCGGAACTGGCGCACCAGGATCACGGTGCGCCGCGCCCGATTATACGGCAGCACGGCCGCGGCGTTGTCGCGCTCATAGGTCTCCCGGTGCTGCGTCTGCCACTCGCCATTGGCGCGCCGGTACTCGAACGTGGTGTTCTTCAGCGGCGTCCAGTTGTCCGAGAGCACGCGGACGTCCTTGATGCGGACACGGTCGGAAATGGTCATGGCTCGGTCTTAGTTGCTTGGAGTCGTCTCGCGGCCGTCGAGCCACTTCTGGAACATCACCGAGGTGGATTCCGTAAAGCCCAGTGACTGGTAGAACGCATTGGCCTGCGCGTTCTCGCGCCGGACCAGGAGCTGGAGCTTGAGAATTCCGGCCGCGCGCAGCCAGTCCTCGGCCGCTGCCATGATGATGCGGCCGTAACCGCGCTTGCGGCAATCAGGATCGACCGCGACGTAATAGACCCAGCCGCGATGACCGTCATGGCCGACCATGATTGTGGCGACGATCGCGCCGCCCTCGCGGCCGACCAGCACCGTGGAATTGTCACGGCGGCGCGCCAGTGCGATGTCGGCACGCGGGTCGTTCCACGGCCGGGTCAGGCCGCAGCGCTGCCACAGCGCCACGACGGGCTCGACATCGGCGTCCTCGATGGCGTCGATCGCAAGAGCGCTCACAGCACCTTCCCCGGATTCATGATTCCCAGCGGATCGAGCATCGCCTTGATCGAGCGCATCAGCTCGATCGCGGTCTTGTCCTTCACCTCGGGCAGTTCGTCGCGCTTGAGCACGCCGATGCCGTGCTCCGCCGAGATCGAGCCGCCCATGCGCAGCACGATCTCGAACACCACCGCGTTCATCTCGTGCCAGCGGGCCAGAAAGTCTGCCGTGTTGGCGCCGACCGGCTGGCTCACGTTGTAGTGCAGATTGCCGTCGCCGAGGTGACCGAACGGCACCGGCCGCGCGCCGGGGATCAGCTTCACCACCGCGGCATCGGCCTCGGCGATGAAGGCGGGCACGGCCGCGACGGGGACGGAGATGTCGTGCTTGATCGAGCCGCCTTCCGGCTTCTGCGCCGCCGACATCTCATCGCGCAGCTTCCAGAAGCCGGCACGCTGGGTGAGATTGGCCGCGATCACGGCGTTGTCGACGATCTCCTCTTCCATGGCGCGGGTCAGGATCGTCTCCAGCGGCGTGCGGGCATCCTCGCCCGGCGAAGACAATTCCATCAGCACGTACCAGGGATGCTTTTCTGCGAGCGGATCGCGCACGTCGACGCCGTGGCGGATGGAGAAGTCGACCGCCATCTGCGACAGCAGCTCGAAGCTGGTCAGCGCATTCGCGGCCTCGCCTTGCGCGATCGTCAGCAGTTTGAGCGCCGCGGCCGGCGACTTCAGCCCGACGAAGGCGGTCTCGACCGCCCGCGGCTTCGGAAACAATTTTAAAGTCGCCGCCGTGACGATGCCGAGCGTGCCTTCCGCGCCGATGAAGAGGTTGTGCAGATTGTAGCCGGTGTTGTCCTTCTTCAGCTTCGACAGCACGTTCAGCACGCGCCCGTCGGCCAGCACCACTTCGAGCCCCAGCGCCATCTCGCGCGCGACGCCATAGGCGAGCGCGGCGGTGCCGCCGGCATTGGTCGAGAGATTGCCGCCGATGGTGCAGCTGCCTTCGGCACCTAACGAGAGCGGAAACAGCCGGTCGACCTCCGCCGCCTTCTGCTGCGCGATTTGCAGCACGACGCCGGCCTCGCAGGTCATGATGTTGGAGGCGGTGTCGACCTCGCGGATCTTGTCGAGCCGCCGCAGCGACACCACCACTTCGCCATTGTGCGGCGTCTGCCCGCCGACGAGGCCGGTATTGCCGCCCTGCGGCACCAGCGCGATCCTGTGCGCGGAGGCGAGCTTGCAGATCTCCGAGACTTCCGCCGTCGAGCCCGGACGCAGCACCAGCGGCGAGCGGCCGTGAAACAAATTGCGTTCCTCGGTGACGTAAGCCTCGATGTCGGCGGCATCGGTGATCGCGTGGCGCTCGCCGACGATCTTGCGGAATTGTTCGATCAACTCGGGCGCAAGCGGCGGGGTGGCGGATGTGTTGATGTTCATGTGGTCGTCCTTCATTCCGCTACTTATACCTTGCGCATGATCTGATCGGAAAACCGCCGCACACTTTTCGCTAACGCGTCCCTTAGAGTCCGGATCATGCGCTATCGGGCAACCGCCGCCCGGCGCAGCCGGTCGTTGATCGCTTCGCCAAGTCCCTCTTCGGGAATCGTCATCACCGCGATCGCCCGCGGCCCCTTCGCATCGAGGCTGCGAAGATAGCCGAACAGATTGGCAGCGGCTTCATCGAGATCGCCGGCGGGCGACAAGTTCATGATAGCGGCGGCGGCTTCAACGCCGGGCAGGCGCCCCGGGCCGAATGCCAGCAGCGCTTCGCCCGGTGCGACCTCGTACGCATTGAGCCGTACATGGGCGCGCGGCGCGTAATGCGAAGCCAGCATGCCTGGCGCCAGCGGCTGGCTGTCCCCGCTCTCGGTCTCCGCGGGTGGCCGCGCCAAGGGTGCGCCGAGCACGGCCTCGATACGCTCGCGCGACAGCCCGCCGGGGCGGAGCAGCATCAAGCTCTCGAAGCAGCCGACAATCGTCGACTCGACGCCGACCTCGACTGGCCCGCCGTCGACGATCAGGTCGATCCGCCCTGCAAGGTCGCTTTTGACATGGTCGGCCAGCGTCGGCGAGACATGGCCCGAGATGTTTGCGGACGGCGCCACCACCGCCCCGCCAAAGGCGTGCAGGATCGCCTGCGCCACCGGATGGGCGGGGATGCGAATCGCGACCGTATCGAGGCCGGCGGTGGCGAGCTCTGCCACCGGGCAGTTATCCGTCTTCGGCACCACCAGGGTCAGCGGCCCCGGCCAGAACGCCTCCGCAAGCTTGAGGGCGCGCGCATCGAGCCGGCCGATCCGCTTTGCGGCGGCAACGTCGGCGACATGGGCGATCAGCGGATTGAACGCAGGCCGCCCCTTGGCGGCGTAGAGATGGGCGATCGCAGCGGCATTGGCGGCATCCGCCCCGAGCCCATAGACCGTCTCGGTCGGAAACGCGACCAGCCCGCCGGCCGCGAGCGCCCGGGCCGCGGCCGCGGCGGCAGCCTCTCCGGCCGGCAAAATCAGCGTTTCAAGACGCGTTTTCACAGGGATAAAATTCCTCAACTCGGCCGCTTGCGGTGCGCCAAACCCAACGCTATAAGCCGCCTTCTTGTCGGAGTGTGGCTCAGCCCGGTAGAGCACTGCGTTCGGGACGCAGGGGTCGCAGGTTCGAATCCTGCCACTCCGACCATTCTTCCAAAAGTCGACGTATTCCTAAAGGCTTGACAGACCGGCCGCCGGCGCCTCGGGAGCGCCTTTTTGCAACGATTTTCGCGGCGGGTCCACGATGGATTTGGCCTAGCAGGGACGTCTGTCGGGGCGGCATGGCTCGCGCCGACCAACGCGCCTTACGGTCATGGCGGTTGCGGTCGACCCTGGGCAGGCCACGAAGTTGTGCAGGTCGGCGCATCTGACTGGCCCGCAGCCCTGGCACTCTGTTTGCTCAGTCAGGACCATCGGCAGTCCCCAGCGGAGGGACTGTTTCAGGGTGAGGCAAACAATGAAAGAAGTGTCCCGTTTTGGCTCCACTGGAGAGCTTCGGCTCAGCGCGCTGATTGCGGATTTGTGGTGGCGCGTTCAGCTCATGAATTCCGACATCCTCGAAGAAGAGGCCAAGGCCGGAGTGTTTGACGTGAAGGACCCGTCCTATCCGCTGCTCGCGACAAACCTTCGCGCGCGACGTGAGAATCTCGTGTCGACGATCAATGCGCTCGAGCAACGCGCGAAATCGGTCCGCGCCGCCGCGTGAGCTTCACCGCCGCGCCACAAGCATGCCGACCAAGAACGCCACCATCAGCGATGGCAGCGGCGCCTCGCGCACCATGCCGCGGACGATGTCCTGCCAGTGCTGCTCCGGGACGAGTCTTGGAGACCTGACGTCGGCGAGCGGCGCCATGCCCAATTCCGAGGCGAGGTCGGTGATCTCGCGCCTGGCAAGGCGCGAGCCGTCGCGGATGCGGAAGATGGCAGCGTCGGATCGCTCGCGCGGCGCCAGCGCCATCAGCGTCGCGATCGCGGTGCGCAACGTCATCTCGCCATAGCCTTGCAGCCTCACCGACTCCTCGGGGTCGGACGTCATGCGAAATCCCTCACGGTGCGAGGCGCGCGATGCCCGTCATGGTCTTGCTCCATGCTCAGCATGGAAATGGTGGTGCGCGAGGTTGGTTCCTTGTTCGGCGAGCGAATCGCGATAGGCCTGATTACTTGCGCAGCAGCTCGCTCAGCGCGGCCGTCGCCTCGGCGCAGCGGATGTCGTCGATTTCGCGCGACAGGCTGAGCGCGCTCGATCTCAGTTCTTCGATCTTCCAGCCCTCGGGATGCTGGCCTTCGAGCTGGCCAAGCCGCTTGTTCAGGTCATCCAGTCTCGATTGGAGTTGCCCGATGCTGGCGGCCCCATTCACTTTCCAAACGCGCTGTGCACGCATCGTAGTTCCCCTGCTAGTCTCACGGCGTTGTGAGAGCGGTTCGTGGCCGTAATGGGAGTTTCTTTTGGCCGGCTTCAGACCGTGGGGAACCGTTGCAAATTCGCAACGATCGCAGCTGGCAAGGGTCGCCCGCACTCACTTGCAGCGTAGCTCCTCATAGCCCGATGGAACGCAGCGTAACCCGGGGTCTGCTTGCGCGCACACTCCCGGTTTGCGCTTCCGCTCCAGCCGCGCCTGTGTCGCCCGTCTGTCAATTCCCTCGCGCAAAAATATTCCACTTTACCGAAATTCGGAAATAACGTATGTATCGCCCATCCCGGCTCATCCGAGAGGGGCGATCATGTGTCGTGATGATCGCGGAGCCGGGCTTGCGGTGGACGCGGCAGCGTCGGGCGCG